>JAQGHK010000288.1 GCA_028288875.1 Phycisphaerales bacterium
TTGATTGTTCGTCGCCGCACCCCGACACTCCGTCCCGGTGGAAAAAGCCCTCAAAAACCGTCTGACGTATGGCCCGATGATGCTCGCGGCCCTGTTTCTGCTGTTGTGGCTGGATAACGCGATTCAGCGATGGACCCTCAATCGAGTCGTCGACAGCGGCCATCCTGTCGGGATTGCCGGCGTTGGGCTATTGGTGCTGCTCTTGCTGATCCTGCCGATCGCCACGGTTGAATTAGCCGCCCTCTTCGCTGCCGAAAAAGTACGCCCTTACCGCGTGTTGGCCGGGGCCGGCGCAGCGTCGCTGGTCATCCATGCGTTCTGCACCCAGTTCGATTTTTTTAAGCCGTATGCGACCAGCGTCCTGGCCTTCATCATCGTGGCAGTGATGCTGCTCGCGGCACTGATGCGGGCGCTGGACAAGCAAACTCAGGAAGCCATCCACCACATGGCCGGCACGGTGCTGGCCATGATGTATCTCGGTGGCTTGGCGTGGTTTCTCATGTCGATCCGAGTGAAAGTCGCAATCGGCCACCACGGCGAAATCAAATTCCACGGCACCACGATGCAAATCCTAATGATGCTTGTCGTGGTGAAATCGACCGACATCGGTGCCTTCTTTGGCGGCCGGGCGATGGGCCGACGAAAACTGATTCCATGGCTCAGCCCTGGCAAAACATGGGAAGGCCTCGCGTGCGGCCTACTGTTTGCAGGTGCAGTGGCCATGTGCTTCGCGCCTGCGATCCCGAAGATGAACATCTTCCAAGCCGCCCTTTTCGGCATCCTGATCGGCGGCATCGGGCAGGTCGGGGATCTGCTGGAATCGATGATGAAGCGGGACGCCGAGGTGAAAGACAGCGGCACGCTCGTCCCGGGCTTTGGCGGCGTGCTGGATATCATCGATTCGCCACTGCTCGCGGCGCCATTCGCGTATCTCGTATTCAGTCTGCTGTAATAAATCAGCTGCTTGCGTCTGCGAGGTCTTCTTCACCTCTGCCGTATTCGGCCAGACGGTATTGCAGGGTTCGCCGACTGATGCCGAGCGCTTTTGCCGTTGCCGTTCGGTTCCCGCCCTGCTGATCCAAGACGCTCAGAATGTGTCGCCGTTCGACATCGTCCAGGCGAACGACCGGCGTCACTCCGTCGTCCGCCACCGCCAACGTCGGCCGACGCCACGCTTTGGCCAGCGCTTTTTCCAATTCGCCCAGACGAAACGGCTTGGTGAGGAACGCGACGACGCCCAATTCAATCGCCCGCTGGGCTGCCGCCAGATCGCCATAGCCGGTCAACACGATCGCCGCCGCTGCGACGCCAAGCTCGCGCAACGCCTGGCAAGTTTCCAGCCCGCTGCGACCCGGAAGGTTTAGATCCAACAAGAGAACGTCCGGCACGCGAGACTCGCAAAGGCGCAGCGCTTCCTCGCCGGACTTAGCCGGTATCGCCGCAAAACCCCAGCCGCGCAGGACCTCGCCGATGAGGTCTCGCAGTTTCGGTTCATCTTCTACAACTAGAACACTCGGCATCATCCGCCCCTTACGATCGGCAGTTTGATCACGAACCGGCTTCCGTGCCCGATTCCGTCACTGAACACTTCGAGACTACCGTCATGCGATTCAACAATCGACTTTGAAATCGCCAGCCCGAGGCCGGTGCCCCGCCGTTCGCCGGCGGCCGTTGAATAGAACGGTTCAAACAATCGATTCATGACTGTCGGCGCAATGCCTTGTCCATCGTCGGCGACTTCGATGGCCGCTACATCGCCATGCGATCGAACCTGGACGCGAATTGCTCCATCGGGCGGCGTAAATTGTATGGCGTTGAGCAATAGATTCAGCATGACCTGCCGCAATTCGCCGGCATCGGCACGAATGGTGGCGGGTGCGACGTCGACCGACCAAGCCCGCCCTGCCGCGGCCGGAAGTGGGCGGACGGCCTGGACGACATCAGCCGCCACGCGACCGACGTCCATCAGTTCGCGATGCCCGGCCGCCCCGCGCGACAACTGGAGCAGCCGCTCGATGATCGTCTTGCAACGAAACACTTCCTCCAGCACGTCCGCCAGCGCGGCATTTATCGCCGGCTCAACGGGCTTGGCCCTCAGCAGCTCGATGCGGGCGGCAATGATCGACAGCGGATTATTGATCTCGTGCGCCACGCCCGCCGCCAGCAGACCCACGCCGGCCAGCCGTTCGGATTGCACGAGCGCCCGGGTTGCCGCCTCGACGCGCGCTTCCAAGGTACTTCGGCCGGCGTGCAACTGGAGGGCCATGTCATTGAAATCATGCGCAAGGCTGGCGAATTCCACGTCCGCCTGCTGCATGGCGAACGGTGTCTCAAGCTGCCCCGCGGCCACGCGGCGAACGCCATGGCTAATTTCTTTCAACGGCCCAAGCACCGCCCGAACCTGCCGCCGGGCGATCCAGATGCTGGCCATCACCGTGAGAGTGATGAGAGCCAGCAAGGCAATGAGCGTGACCTGCTGACGCCGGTCCGCCATTCGTTGGGCGGATGCAATGCCCTGCCTCAGCGATTCCGCCCGTTCATTCATCGCCGCCAGCGGTAGATCCAGGACCGTCACCGACGGCCGATTCGCCTCCGCAGCGACGGCGGCCCTCTCCAGCGCCTCCGCGACGCCGCCGTCCGCCGTAGCGGCATTGGAAGACGCCATCTGGCCATGCAGCTGTTGGGCCCGGCGAAGCTCGAGCCGTGCCCGTGGGAAATCCGGAAAATCAGACGTCATCGCCGCCCGGGCCGACTGAAGGTGAAAGCCGACGAGGTAGAGTTGCCGGAGTCGCTCGTAACCGTCCAACGCCTGCGAAAAATCCTGCCGAAGCCCCCTGACGCCCCACACCGCCCCCAACGCCGTCAATAGCAGACACCCCAGCAACAGGCCGAGCTGTGCGCTCAGTCGACGTGCCAAAGTTTTAGGGGCCCTTGCCATACTTGGAAGGTAACGCTCGTTTGATTACAATGCGACGCTACCCGTTTAACGGGCCTGTAGCTCAATTGGGAGAGCACCGCGTTTGCATCGCGGGGGTTGCATGTTCGAGTCATGTCAGGTCCATTCGCCGGCCCTCCGGCACCCTTCCGAGAATTCTCCAGCCAGCGTGATCTGTGTTCCTCACACGGACATGCCGCGCCGTTTATTATTGATAATCATACGCAGCACATAAGAAGGACGGGCCAGAGGATGACCGCTCCGTGAAATCTGAGGCGCGATTCCTGCCATTTCGTATGCTCGCTGTTCGACGATGCCACAATCCCGGCCCTGTCAACTCGCTCTGTGACGCTCATATTATCAACATCACCTTTACAGGTGACGAAGCAGTATTAATGGCATCAATATGAACAATTGCGAAGACCATCAGAATAGCTGATGTCGTTTTCGGACGTCCTACCCACAATGAGTGACTTCCGGCTCGCTCTGATTTCCATATATTGCGCCCCAGATCGTGCTTGAGCGCCAAGCCGAGAGGCCGGTGAGCAATTACGCTATCTAGAGTGGGAGCAAGTACCAGGTGGACGGAATCTCTTTCCCAAGTGTTTCACTCAGGCTTTCGACATGGCCATCCAGCCACAAAATATTGGATTGGCCCCGGTGTCGGAAATATTCCCGAACGCCTGTTGTAATGTTGCCGTACTCCGTACCGCCTGGCCGGTATTGCGTGAGATTGCTGACGCCGCCGAAGCTGGATAGCGTCGTCTTATCGCGATTGTTCAACAACGTTAGAAGCGAATCCTGTGCGAGAACAAGTAATGCGGGATTCTTGTACGACGAAAGCTTTCGAAAATGAGTAGGTGCAGTCGTTGATCCTGCCGATCCGACAACGTAGCCGTTAATTCCATAGGTAATGGGCGCATCGTCTGTTTCGCCGAGATATGGGCCCACAGACATTGCGCTCGGGCAATGCCAAATCTGAAAGGCAGCGCGGACAATTTCGGCCGCCTGCGAACCTGTCAAACGTAGCGTTGTGCTGGGTATCAACATTGGCGCGTACGCGACACCCCAGTACGCCGACCCAGCCGAATTATCGATCAGAACACTCTGGCCGGCCACGGTAGTTAACCACTTCGTTCCGCTACGACCGTAATGCAAAGCACCCTTATACGCATTTGCATAAAGCTGCACGCCGGCACCGATCTGCCGAAGCTGCGATGCGCATTTTATCTTCAACATCTGCCGCCGCCCTTGCCCTATCGCAGGCAAAAGCATGGCAATGAGCAATGCAATAATTCCAATGACCACCAGTAGTTCGACGAGTGTGAAAGCGGCACATTTTCCCGCATTTTTTTTCTGAGGATTTTTCATGACTATTTTCACGAACGGTAAATTTTCCCTCGCCTGTTTTTATGCAGTTGCGGTTCTGTTCGCACGAGACACCGCATCCACACAAGCCGGCGGACTACCGGCACCGGGGCCCGGATTCAAATTTGACCAGAGAACAGCAACCTCTGCCCAAACTGACTACGAAGTCTACGAACTTGTCCCAGGCTGTGACGAATACGAAATCGGTGACACGGTCACACTGATGGAACCGACACCACCTCCCTACGAAACAACAGTCGGGGGCAGCGGTCTAGGTGCCGAGACCAAAGTTCGTCTCATTCCCCAGCGACCAGCGTCATAACGGCTTGTTCGGCCTCCGGCATCGTTCCAAGGGCCAAGTTCTCTTGGACGATGCCGTCCTCCGACGATATTGTCTTTAGCCATTCCAATGCGTCCTTCTTATCAATACTTTCAGGTGCTCTGCTGACCAGCCTCGTCACGCAATAGCTAACCTCCGGCAGACGTCTACCACACGCAAAACTCTGGCTAAGGAGTTTGAGTACGTCCGCAGTTCGGGGATGGTTAAGTGCTTCACGCAGCCGACGAACCGCTGCCACCGAATCAGCAACCGAATCTGACGATACCGATGCGTATTGATTCAAACGCATGGCCGCATCTTGGCTTAACCCACTGACCGACTGAAACTCGCTATCGAAAACAATCGTCGACAGCGCTGGCATTCCACTGCATTCTCGTCTCATGGACGCGACCGCTATGGCTGCTTTGGCAGTTTCTTCGCGTTCCTTCCCAGACGGCAACGATTTAGCACGAAGCCATATCAACCGCGCGAGCTGTCGCTGTGTTCCGGATATACCGAACTCCCAATTTTTTGGAAATTCGCCCGACGCGACCGGATATTGCCCGTTATAAGTTAGTCCAAGGTATTCGCGCCAAACAAGATCGAAGTCGACTCCGACGCTGCATGAGTGCACCAAAGCGATGACCCGTCCGTCATCTAGAGGGGCTTTTTGACGTGCAGCCTGTAGGCCTGCAATTAGCGTAGCGCGAAATCGGTCATTAGGCGGCGAGAAGGAAAAGGCTTCGGACATGACAACGCTTTCATGCGTCGCTGCCATCAGTTTGCGACCGCGCTGACTTTCAGCACGTCGATACACGTCATTGCCCATGGCGGCCAAGC
>JAQGHK010000302.1 GCA_028288875.1 Phycisphaerales bacterium
GACACAGGTCTCGGCGTACCGCGACCTGTGGCACCCATCGTCACTTCGCACGGAAGATGTCATTGCCACTGAAACAAGAACGGCCCGCGACGTTTGTCGCGGGCCGCCTCAAATCTGTGATTGGAAGCCTGCGACTACTTCGGCATCTGGTTGGCGTTCGCCAGAATCAACTTGCGGGCCTGATCGGCCGGCAGGTCGAGGGCTCCGCGGGCTTCGGCTGCGGCCGACTTCACTTCGGGGTTGGTCCCGCCGCTGACGACCGTATCGAGGGCTTCGATCTGGCCGGCGTCGAGTTTCTTCCCGAAGAACTTGGCACTGACGGCCAAGCTCTTGAACAGGCTGACCTTGACGTCATCGGCGACGCCTTCGGTGGTGGCTTTCAGCAAGAGGCCCTTCTGGGCGTCTTCGTTGTTCATCAGGGCGAGGCCTTCACCGGCCAGCTTGACGATTTCCGGGCGAGCGTCTTCCAACGCGCCCAGCAGCGTCGAACGCGACGGCGTCAGGTCCAGGACCTGGCCGCGGCTGATGGCGAGGCGCTTGATCAGTTCACCAGCCCGGGTGGCGTATTGCGTGGCCAGCGTCGGGTCCAGCGGCAGAGCGCCGGTGGCGTCGCGGGCCTTGGCAATCGCGTCTTTCAACTGAGCCGGATCAGACGAGGTCGTCGTGCTGATCGTCGGGTCGCTGGCCTTGCGGGCTTCCCACTGGCTGGCAGTGCTGGCGACAATCACCAGCTTGCCGGCGGCGCGAAGCTTGGGCGAACGGGCGACGAGGCCGAGCAGTGATTCGGTTTCGACGGCCGGCAGCTCTTCGCTGAGGATGACGACGTCGATCGCGGGCACACCCGCCGAGGCGCTGAGCGCGCCGGCGGCGTTGGTGGCACCGCTGGCGATGAAGCCCTGGGCCTTGAGCGGCACCACGACGGCGTTAACGGCTTCCTGCGTCGGCAGGACGACCAGCACGCTCGGCTGGCCGGTCTGGCTGAGGGCTTCGGCCAGCAACGGCGTCACGAGCTCTTGGCCGGCGAACGGCTTTTGCGGCAACGCCTGGGCGAGCGTGAACGCTGCCTCAAAACGGACGCGGCGATCGCCGAACTGCATGGCGTCGATCAGCGGCGAGCTTTCGCCCCGATCGAAGTTGCTGTCGCCAACGATTTCCTGCAAGGCCTTCACGGCCGACAGGGCGACGGCGTTGTTCCGGTCTTTCAAAGCGCGGCCGAGTGCGGCGTTGCAGTACTGCGCACCCGCGGTGACGGCGAAGAAGTGCGCGTCCGGGTTGTTGGCCGGGCGAGTGTCGTCCTTCGCGTCTTTGGGCAGGTCGGCTTCACGCTTGAAATCGCCGGCCAGCCAGAGGCTCAGGGCGTCTTTCGACGTGTTCAGGGCCATGGCCATTTCGGTCGCCTGCAGCGTCATCACGTCATTAAAGATGGCGTGCGGAACCGGCGTGCGGATGACGCCCTTCTCGACATCAAACTTCCAGACGTTGGCCGTCGGGAAACGCAGGTCGGCGACAAGACTGGTCTTGCCGTAGTACTGCTTCTCGGCCAGCTCGTAGAACTGATCGCCGGCCTTGCCGGTCGAGCCGCCGATTTTGGCGATGGCCGCCTCGGCGACTTTCTTCACGTTCGGCGTCATGGCGACTTCGCTCAAGCGAGCGAGGAACGGCACGGCCGACTCGTAGCCGAGGTCGCCCAGCAGGCTGACGACGACTTCCACCTGGGCAGGGTCATTGCTCATCGTTGCCGCGGCGAGCGGATTCAGGGCCGCCCGGCCGAGGTCGATGATCGCGCGACGGACCGCGCCGTGTTCGGATTGCTTGGTCGGATCTTTCAGCACGTCCAGCATCGCGGGCACAGCCAGCTCGCCGCTTTCGCGGAGCTGAACCAAGGCCAGGCGGTAAGGACGATCGCCGCCGTTGAGGCGGGCGACGTTGGCTTCGATGACTTTCGGATCGGCCCGGCGAGTGAACCGGCCTTCGTTGATCACCTTTGCCAGTTCAGCGGCCGGACCCTTGAGGGCTTCGACGCCTTGAAAGCGGATCAGCCAGTCATCAAGGCTGTCGCCACGATCGGTAGCGACCTTCTCGAATGCCTCAGCCACTTTCAGCGGCTCGGCGCCGGCACCGAGGATTTCGGTAGCCTTGGCGGCGGCGACGTCGTAACGCGCGACTTTGCCGAAGTGCCAGAAGTCTTCAACGCTCTTGGCGAGCGGATCGGCCTGCGTGGTCTGGGCGAACGCGTTCGTCGGCGTCAGGACGACCATCGGCGCGGCGACGGCGATCGTGAGGCCCAAGACAGTCACTTTGACGGCGGCTCTGAGGCTTGCGGGCATATTGAGTTTGTTGGTGGCGGACGACGTAGCGGGGGTCGACAGGGCTTTCGCGGTCATGGTTACGGCCTCCGAGGGTCAAGCGCGTTCGTTACGTCCCAATCGATCTCCGCATCGACGGCGTGGGCGGGAACGACTCATTTTCCGCCGATTTTCTGCGAGCCAGACAGTAAATTGACGCACCCGGCAAGTCAAGAATCGAAGTCGTGCATGACACGTCAGATAAGCGCCGCAAACGCCCGAACATGACACCCACGCCTCCCCGCGATATGCTGCCCGGCCCATGAAATCCGAAGAGCGGCACGAACTCGAGCGCAACGACCTGGCCACCAGCCTGTCTGATCCCCTGGGCCTTTGGCGTCGCCACGGCAATAAGGTGTTGATTGTCCTGACGGTCGCCCTGCTGGTTCTTTGGGCGGTTCGATACAAGCGGGCACAGGCCGCCCTCAAGGAAGAACAGACGCGCCAGGCGCTGGCCAACGCCTGGAGCGGGCTGGGCCAGCTGCCGCAACTGGCGGCCGCGCCGGCGAATGCGGAGATCACCAAGCTCCGCAGCGGGATTGAGACAGAGATCAACCAGAACGTCGCCTTGGTGACCGATGACGCCGATGCGCCCGCCCCCCAGGCCGCCTGGGCCTGGCTGGCCCGCGGCGAGATGTACTGGGGCTTTGCCCATCTTCCCGCGGCGGCTTCGACCCCCACCACGCAGGCCACCACCGCTCCCGCCTCACAGCCGGCGGGCAAATCGGCGGACGATTACCTCGGCCTGTCGGCCAATGCCTACGGTCAAGTGGTCGAGAAATATCCAAAGGAATCGACCGCCATCACGATCGCCCGCTTCGCCCTGGCCGCGATCGCTGAAGAAAAGCACGATTTGGCCGGCGCCCGCAAGCAGTATCAGGCCCTGATCGAAACGCCCAACTTCCTGACGCCCACGACGTCGCCTGCGAATCCCGACGCCAAATCGATGGCCGAAGCGCGGCTGACAATGTTGGATTCGCTCGAAAAGCCCACGCTGCTGCTGCCGGCCACCCAGCCGGTCGGCGGGCCGTCGACCGACGATCTGCTCAAAGGCATGGGCAACATGCAGTTCGGCCCGATGCCGCCAATGCCATCGTCCACGCCGCCGTCTTCCGCCCCGCCGGCGACCACTGAGCCGAAGTAATGGAGCCCGTGACTGACGACGCCGATGCCATCCCCGATGAAGTTGCAGTTGAAGGCGCAATCCCCGAGGCGGAAGTTGAGATAGAAGCTGGCGAAGACGCCGTCCTTCGCGAGTTCAAATACAAGCTCGGCAAAGACCTTGTCCGCCGGATCGACCAATACCTGGTTGACCGCATCGGCTACCTGTCGCGGAACGCGATCCAGGGGCTGATCAAAGACGGCCTGGTAAAGGTCAACGGCAAGACCACCAAAAGCAGCTATCGGCCCCGGGAGCACGACATTGTCGAGGTTTCCGCCCCGCCGAAGATGAGCGAACAGCTCGTGCCCGAGGACATCCCGCTCGATGTCCTGTACGAAGACGATTACATGATGGCCCTGAACAAACAGGCCAATCTGGTCGTCCACCCGGCCCGCGGCCAGTGGACCGGCACGCTGGTGAACGGCCTGGCGTTTTACGGCAAAAAGTGGAGCAGCATCAACGGCGATGTCCGGCCCGGCATCCTGCACCGCCTGGATAAGAACACGACCGGCGTCATCTTGATCGCCAAGGCCGACGAAGCCCATTGGCGGCTGGCCCGGCAATTCGAGAACCGCACGATCCAGAAGCATTACATGGCTATCGCGCACGGGATTCCGCAATTTTTGAACGATGTCATCGATATGCCGATCGGGCAGGATCGATACGTGCGGGAGAAGCAGGCCGTCCGGAAGATCGAAAACGGCGGGCGAGAAGCGATCACGCAGTACAAGGTGATCGAAAGCTACGAGACCCCCGCCGGGCAGACGAATTTCCGCTTCCAAGCTAGCACGTTCGCCAATGATCGACATTACAAAACGCCGTCGGGCAAGTTCAGCCTGCTGGAACTTCGACCTAAGACCGGACGTACGCACCAGTTACGCGTCCACCTGAGTCACAGCGGCTGGCCGATCGTCGGCGATACGATGTACGGCGGCCAACTGGTGCAGGACACCAGCCGGGAGGCCACGGATCCGCCGTTTACGTTCAGTCGCCAGGCCCTGCACGCGGCCGAAATCACCTTCACCCACCCGATCACGCTGGAGCCAATGACGATCAAGGCGCCGCTACCGCCTGATTTCGAAAAGCTGCTATCGCTCGTTCGGCAAACTTCCGTTGGTAAATAGGGGTTCGGATCGTCTACAATGCATACAGAAAGCAGGACCTGATGTTCCCACTCGCACTATTCTCGATGCCCGGTCCGTTTGAAATGTTCATGTTGGCGGGTCTCGGTCTGCTGTTCTTCGGAAAGCGCCTTCCCGATGTCGGCCGCAGCATTGGTCAGACCGTCGTTCAATTCAAGAAGGGCTTGAACGAAGTGAACGACGAAATCAGCAAGGCTTCGGCCGCCCCGGACACCACGCCGACGCTGCCCGATCAGACCGGCTACAAGTTCGATCCGCACACTGGCGAG
>JAQGHK010000337.1 GCA_028288875.1 Phycisphaerales bacterium
TCTCACGGGCTGGGACGTCGATATCCTGACCCCCGTCGAATTCAAGAAGGCCATCACCCGCCTGGACGCCACGCTCAAGAGCGTCGAAGGCGTCACGCAGGAAATGGTCGACAAGATCATCGCCCTGGGCCTGATCGACGTGCGCGATGTCGAAGAAGTCGGCGAAGAGCCGCTCATGAACGAAGTGGGCATGACCGAAGCCCAGGCCGAAGAAGTCGTCGATAAGGCGATCGAAGAGGCCAAGATCGTGATCAAGGAGCAGGAAATCGAGAAGGCAGCCAAGGAAGCCGCCCGCCGCGCCGGCACACCGGATCTGCTGGCCGCCTTGGGCGGCGGGGCGTCGGCCTCTGCGTCGGCGGCTGCCGTTCCCGAGAAGCTCGTGGACGACGCACCGATCTCATCTTTCGCACCAAGCAGCGAAACCCCTCGCGTCGGCAACCCCGATGCGACCGGCGACGCTGCCGACGTGGGCAAATACGCCACGTCCGTCGAGGCGAACGGCCGCGACGTGCTCACGGCCGGGCAGGCCTCGGGCATGCCTGAGGCGTCGCAGAATAGTGGTACCAACGAAGACGCGACCACTGAAAATCAGTCGGCCGCAGAGGAAGTTTCGAACGTATAAGTCGATGTGGCATAACCACCCGGTTTTCGGGTGAACAGATGACCCGCGATTAAGGTTTATTAGGAGTCTGGTTTGGCTAAAGGCATTCGAGTCAGTGAGCTAGCAAAAGAGCTCGGCGTAGCGAACAAGGTTCTTCTCGAAAAAGCCAAGGCCGAAGGCCTTGGGGAGAAAGCCCCGCTGCACTCGAGCACGATCGCGCTCGGCCTGGCGGACACGTTCCGCGAGTGGCACAAGAACGGCGAACTGGCCTCGTATATCGAGAAGTTCGGCGGCGCGACCGCCAGCAAGAAGAAAGCTGCGCCCAAGAAGAAGGCCGGCTCCGCCGACACGGGTGACGAGGACGGCGGCGTGGCGACCATGGTGTCGCCTGCTGACGATGCCTCCGAAGCCGGTGACACGGTCGTGACCGCCGAGACGTCCGCCCCGACGGCCACGTCGGGCGGCGACGAAGGCGCGTCCGAGGACTCGGCGGAGGATCAGACGTCCGGCCCGGTCGACACGCCGCCCCAGGTGAAGCCGACCGCCGCGACGATGACCGGCCCGCGCGTCATCTCGGGTACGGCATCGAACACGCCGACCAAGGCCACCTCCGCGCTGACCGACACGATTCTTCGGCCGACTACGGCCCGGCCTAAACCGGTCCAACCCGTCGCCAAGGCGCCCGTCTCGCCACCGCCGGCCACGGGCCCGGTTGCCCCAGCCGCCGAAGCGACGCCGCCCGCCGCGGGCGAAGCCGCCACGCCGCCGGTTGCTCCTCCGGTCAATATCCCCAAGGCCATCCCGCCAGCCCCCAGCGCCCGGCCGACGGTCCGCCTTGAAAAATCCGGACCCGCCCGGCCGGAACGCCCAAAGGCGCTCCCAGCCGCACCGTTCACGCCCAAGCCCGCCGTCCTCGCCGGTCCGAAACTGGTCCGCGAAGAAAAGCCCGACATCGTCAGCGCTCCGCGCAAGCGGCCGCTGCCCGGCCAGGGCCCGATGGGCCCGAGCATCCCCGGCGTCAACACGGCCAAGGCCGGCCGTGGTGTGAAGGTCACCGAAGGTGAAGGCGAAGGCGATGCCAAGGGCGCCGCCAAGCCGGCCACCGCCCGCCGTCGCGGCCCTGATGGCCGTCGCGGCGAAGCCGATGAAAAGCTCCGCGAGTTTTCCGAACAGGATCTCAAGGACCGTGCCGACCGCATCAACAGCGCCAGTGCCCTCCGCCAGTCGGTGGACATGCACCTGCGCAAGACCGAAGCCCGCGGCACGCACATCCAGTCGCGCACCATGGCCCAGCGGGGCGGCGTGCTGGAAATCGAAGAGCCGATCACCGTTCGCTCGCTCAGCACCGCGCTGGGCGTCAAGAGCAATGAGCTGCTCAGCAAGCTGATCAAGCAAGGCATCTTCGCGAACATCAATCAGAATCTGGACTTCGACACGGCCTCCGTTTTAGCGCTGGCTTACAACGTCGAACTCGAGATCATGCGGCAGCCGACGATGGAAGAGGTCCTGATGGCCGAGTTCGACGAGGCTTCGGCCCAGTCGACCAACCGCCAGCCGCGTCCTGCCGTCGTCACGATTCTTGGCCACGTCGATCACGGCAAAACCAGCCTGCTCGACAAGATCCGCACCGCCACGGTCGCCGCCGGCGAAGCGGGTGGCATCACGCAGCACATCGCCGCGTGGAGCGTCAAGACCGAGAACGGCAAGAACGTCACGTTCATCGATACCCCGGGTCACCAGGCCTTCACGGCCATGCGTGCCCGCGGTGCGAACATGACGGACGTCGTCGTCCTCGTCGTTGACGCCGCCCAGGGCATCCAGCCGCAGACCAGCGAATCGATTAACCACGCCAAGGCGGCCGGCGTGCCGATCGTCGTCGCGATGAACAAGATCGACCGCCCGGATGCGAACCCGGACATGGTCCTCGGCCAGCTTGCTGGTGCGGGCCTGAACCCGGTCGAATGGGGCGGCGACGTCGAAGTCATCCGCACCTCGGCCGTCACGGGTCAGGGCATCCCGGAGCTGCTCGAAATTCTCGATTACCAGAGCGAACTTCGCGAACTGAAAGCCGACCCGGCCTCGCCGGCCCGCGGCACGGTCATCGAAGCACGCATGCACCCGGGCCTCGGCCCGATCGCCACGGTTCTGGTTCAGGACGGCACGCTGAAAATCGGCGACGTCGTCCTGGCCGGTCAAGGCTGGGGCAAGGTCCGGTCGCTTCTGGATGACAAGCTCAAGATGGTCCAGGAAGCTGGCCCGAGCATGCCGATCATCATCAGCGGCCTGAGCGAACTACCGTCCGCCGGCGATAAGTTCTTCGCCATGGACGATCTGGATCGCGCCCGCTCTATCGCCGAAGAACGCGTCGCGACCGAACGGTCCGACGCACTGGCCAACCGCACCAAGGTGTCGCTGGACAGCATCTACGGCCAGATGAAGGAATCGCAGATCAAGACGATCAACCTGATCATCAAGGCCGACGTGCAGGGCAGCGTGGAAACGCTGGAGAAGACCGTCACCGAACAGAACACCGAAGAAGTTCGCGTGAAGGTTATCCACTCGGCCGCCGGTCCGATCAGCGAAAGCGATATCGAGCTGGCCGATGCGTCGGGGGCCGTCATCATCGGCTTCAACGTCGTCGCCGAAGATGCCGCCCGCCAGATGGCCGATCAGCGTCGGGTCGAGATTCGCACGTACCGCGTGATCTACGAGATCTTCGACGATCTGAAAAAGGCCCTCTCGGGCATGCTCGAGCCGGAAACCCGCGAGAAGCTGCACGGCCATGCCGAAGTGCGGGCGATCTTCAAGGTCAGCCGCCTGGGCAACATCGTCGGCTGTATGGTCACCGACGGCCATATCCAGCGTGGCAGCCGCCTGCGGCTGTCCCGCGACGGCAAGATCATCACCGAAGACCTCACCATCGAGTCGCTCAAGCGGATCAAGGAAGACGTCAAGGAGGTCAAGACCGGCTTCGAATGCGGTATCAAGATCGCCAACTACGACGACCTCAAGATTGGCGACGTACTCGAGGCTTACATCCGGGAGACGTTCCAGCGAACGCTTTAAAGAGCTGGTGGCTGGTGGCCAGTAGCTGATGGCTGAAGAGGCCGTTTTAACTTCTAGCTACCAGTCATTAGCCACTAGCCTTTTATGCACGTCGGCATTCTCCAACTCGATCTGGCGATTCCCTCGGCGGACACGCTGAAGGACAAGCGGCGGGTCGTGTTGAGCTTGAAAGACCGCATCGCCAACAGCCACAACGTCAGCGTGGCCGAGGTCGATCGGTTGGATGAGCACCGGCGATGCATCATGGGTGTGGCGATGGTGAGCAATGACAAACGCTACGTCGAAGGGGGCCTGAGCAAGATCGTCGATATGGTGAAAACCAACAGCGACGTGAACTTGCTGGATTTCCAGACGGAGTTTCTGTGAGCTTGCTGGCGATGATGTACCGCTTGGCTGGCCCACCGGCATGGTTTGTCGTCGTTCTCTGGCTTGCGTTTGTGGCTGCTGTCGCTGTGTCGTTAATGATTGAATTACGAAGGAAGTAATGTCTCGCAGAACTGAAATGATTGGCAGCACGTTGAAGCAGGAGCTGATGAGCATCATCATGCGCCAGCTTAACGATCCGCGCCTTGAAGGCATGCCCAGCATCACCCGTGTGAAGGTCGCCAGCGACCTGTCCACGGCCGACGTGTTTGTGACCATCATGGGCACACCGGGCAAGCAGACCGCCGCCTTGAATGCCCTCATCAGCTCCGCCGGCGTGATGCGGCAGAAGCTGAAAAAATCGCTGCCGCTGCGCACGATCCCGATGCTCAAATTTCATATCGACGAGGCGCTTCGCAAAGAGCTCAACGTCCTTGAACTGATCGATAAGGCCGTCAAAGAAGAGAACGAACTGCATCCGCAGCCCGAATCGACCGAGACGACCGACGAAGCAACGTCCGAAGAAGCAACGACCGACGCCGAAACGAACGACAACGCATTGAC
>JAQGHK010000233.1 GCA_028288875.1 Phycisphaerales bacterium
GGAGGACGAGGGCCGAGCCGAATGAGGCATACGGGCCATTCCAGTTGCGACGGCCGGGCGCGCTGCGAGCTAAGGCACGGCCTTCGGGCGCTACATGCCAGAGCAGGTCAAAGATCGACGGCTCGGCTCGATCGACGTCCGTCTCAAAATCGGCGTAACGCTTGTCGTTGAACGTCTTGGCTAGCCACAACATCCAAGCGGTATTGCCGAGCGTTTCACTGCCGTCGCCGAAGTTGGCGCTTTTACCCGTCGGCCCGGTCATGGCCAAGCGGTAATTGCCAGCGTTGGTCCAGGCGCGGTAGCCGCCGTGGCCGTCGCTGATCAGCGGGTTGTCGGCATTGCCTTCCATCGCTGTATCGAGCGCGGCCGCCGCGAAGGTGAGATACCGCATCGCGTAACTGTGATACATCGGCCCCTCGGCCGTGCCACCGGAACTATCGAACGACGCCATGCCTTCTTCGATCGAAGCCAATGCCAGCCCGAGCACACGGCGAGACGTGGCCGGCTCTTCATTAGCAACCGCCAGGGAGGCGACGATCACGCCGCCGTTGCAGACGAGGTTCCAGTTGTGCCGGGCGGTCGTCCACCCACCTCGGGAGGCGTAGGCGTCGAGTGCTGGCTTCAAGCCATTCTCAACAATCGCATTCACGATCGTGCGCCGGTCGGCAGGGGACAGCGTGTCGTACAGCCAGTCGTAGCCGATCGCGACGGCGTTCATCATTTCCGCGGTCGCGAGGAAATCCCCGGGCTGCCAGTCCTCAAACCCGCACACGTTCAGCAGTTCTCGCCGGCCCGCCTGCGCGTACTTTTTATCGCCGGTGATTCGGTAGACACCGCCAAGGAGCGATAGCCTTTTGAGTGCCTCCCTGCTCCGCGCCAGTAATTTTTTAGGCGAATAATCAATCGCCGGCTTGTCGATGGTTTCGTTCGCCCGGCGGGTCAGCAGGTCGCGCCATTGCATCGCCACAGAGTCTGCCGGAGCGGGCCAATCACTAGTGACAAAAAGCCGCGGGTGCTGGGGTTTAACGTCGAAACGAACGTCTGCGGCCTGTGCAGGCAGGTTTCGCTCAGGACGGCGCTCGGGCTTTTCCTTGTCGCCACGCAGCGCCTGTTCGACCTTCCGGGCCGCGGTGAGGCAACCGCTGCAGCAGCAAAGCATGACGACGAGGGATGTTAAGGAAGTGCGCATGAAATCGGCATTACACTAGAATCCTTGCGACCCAAAGGCTAGATTATTCGGCCATGGAAGAATCCAGCACGCGGAAAATCTACGATTGGCAGTCGGTTGTTTACGACTACACCTTCGGCGCGCTGGTGCGAAAGCGCATCGCCCGGGCCATCACTCACATGAACATTCAGGACGGCCAGACCGTGCTGGACGTGGGTATCGGTACTGGCGGCTCGATGCTCGCCTACCCGAAACACGCCCGCGTCATGGGCGTCGACCTGTCCAGCGGCATGCTCCGCGAGGCCCGCAAAAAAATCGAAGAAGAGAACCTGCAGAACATCACTGTCTTCCAAGGCAACGCCCTTGAACTGCCATTCGAGGACAGCAGTTTTGATCACCTGTTCATCAGCCATGTGATCAGCGTCGTCAGCCAGCCGGAGCTGCTGATCCGCGAAGCCCAGCGTGTGGCCAAGGAAGGCGCAAAGATCGTCATCCTGAACCACTTCCTGAGCACTAACCGCTTCGTCGCTATGCTGGAAAAGTGGGCCAACCCGCTTTGTCAGAAGGTCGGTTGGCGCAGCGACTTGGCCTTGGCGGATATCGTCGCCAAGACGCAGATTGAGATCGATTACCGCTACAAAATTCGCAGCGTCGACCTCTGGGAAACCGTCGTTACGACGAACACAAAGAGCGCGTTGGCCTTGGCTTAAGGCCGGCCTTGGTTGAAATAGACTTCCGATTAGCCGGCGAGCGTGCTCGCCGGCTATTCTTTTGGTCACCGTGAGCGATCCGACTATCACCGACGCGTTCCGCTACTCGAATTACATCGAGGGCGTTTTCTGGTTCGCGGTGGGGGCGCTGGCCTTCAAGGCCGCTCGCGATCGCGGTTGCCCGCGCCATGCGAAATGGCTGCTGATCACGTTCGTGATTTTTGGATTTTCTGACTGGGTTGAGAGCACCACTGGCGCATGGTGGCGGCCGTGGTGGTTATTCGTCTGGAAAGCGGTTTGCGTGGTTGCGGTCGTCGTGATCACAGTGCACGCGCGCCGGCGGACTATTTCCCGCTGACGAGGTTCCAGTCTTTCGGATCAATGGGGTCGAGGTCGAAGGCTTTGTCACCGATGGCGTCGTTGACGCGGATGTTTTTCAGCGTGGCTGTGTTGGTGTCGATCTGCTGTTTATCGACGGTTTTGATCTCGGTCGGCAGTTTGGTCTGGCGATCGATCTTCACGGTGATCGTCTTGAACTTGTCCGCCATCTCGGTCTCGGGCTTCGGCGAGAGTTTGATGGTGGCGAGGATCGCTTTGTCGTTGTTCGGCAGTTCTTCGACGTCGAAGTCCTTCAGCACGTCGTCCCGCGCCTGGCCGACTGGCAGCGGGAAGGGGCCTTCGCCGAGTTTGAACAGATCGAGTTTCTGGCCGGGCTGACGGACTTGGCGCGTCGTCTGTTTTTTATTCGCATAGTCTCGATCAATAAGATCAGGGCCGGCCAAGACATAGTCGCGACGGTCTTTAAAGATCTTTGTCCCACTACGGCGTTCCGTGAAACTCGCGCGAACACGGGTATCACCATCAGGCTTTTTTTGCAGTAAGAATGTTCCCGATTTAGTTTCGTCATCACCGAGATCGCCACTGACCGTACGCAGCGAGATATCCGCCGATAGTGATTGGAGATTCGCGCCGCTGTCGTGCAGGGCATCGAGCGCGGCGTTCACATCGGCCCGTGCAACGGCCGTAAGTGCAAGCAGGGCCAAGGCGGACAGGCGGGGGAAGTTCTGCATTTGGGTCTTTCGTTGGCTCACGCGGCTTCGTGGGCGAGATGCTTCAATACATCGGTCAGTTCCACCAAATCGTGCACCACGCGATCCGGCACGGCTTTAAAGACGCGTTCGCGACCGAAGCTGAGCCACACCCCATGAATTTTGGCGTTGTTCGCGGCTTCGATGTCGTACTTCCAGTCGCCGACCATCCAAGCATCTGCAGGGCTGACACCGAGTTGCGCACAGGCGTGTCGTAGCGGGGCAGGATCGGGCTTGAATTCACCGTCTTCGCGGGTGATGGCCACGTCGAAATGTAGACCGCATTTATCGAAGACGGTTTGTACGCTTTTGCGGGTATTCCGCGTGATCAGCGCCCGGCCGATGCCGTTCTGCTCCAGCCAATGCAGCAATTCCACGCAACCGGGGTTTAGCGTGCTGCGGGAGGCGGCTTCGTGCTCGTGGTGATGCAAAATCGCCTCGGCCTTGGCCCGGTCCGGGGCGGCCATCGTAAGTAGCGATTCCAGAATGGCTTGGCCGGCGGGCACGCCGAGGCTTTCCCGCAAATCGTCCCACTGAAGGCGTTCCTCGGTCAGGGTGCCGTCCATGTCAAATAATATCGCGCGGGGAAGATTCATGGCCGGGATTGTAGGGAAAAGGCGGTTGTTTTCGACCTTTGGCTGCCGTGGTTTGCGAACAATTGCGATTCCCCAACGGTCATTGGCCGCGCGTGTCTGATGAATCGTAGGGTGGTTACAGGAGCTTGATATGCGAGCGGCTTTACTCAGTCTGATCAGTGCAGGTTTGATGGCCGGTGCAACTACTGCACAGGCCGGGCTTAGCGTCGATATCGACGTGCATTCCGGCCCGCCGGCGCGGTATTACCCGGTCGGCGGCGAACAGGTCGATCGCGTCTGGGTACCGCCCGTCAAACAGCTCGTCACCCAAAACGTGTGGCATGAACCAGTTACGGAAGACCGCTTTGATCGCGTCTGGGTGCCCGATCGGTATGAGGCCCGCGAAGTCCGCGGGCGCGACTACCGCGGCCGTCCGGTGAGGGTCATCGAACAGGTGCTCGTTGAACGGGCTCACTGGGAAGATTGCCGTAAATCGGTGGTGGTTCGGGCGGGTTACTTCGGACCGGAAACGACGGAAGTCGTCGTCCAGCCGGGTTACTGGCAGCCGGTCGTGACGCGGTTTGATACGCGCGTCGATGATCGTTTCCACTATCGGTATGACGACCGTCGCCCCGACTGGCACGACCACGATCGCGACGATCGCCGCCACGATCGGCGCTAATTGTTTGATTGATTCGGCCGACCGGAAAAGG
>JAQGHK010000382.1 GCA_028288875.1 Phycisphaerales bacterium
GATGCTGGACGCCGTCCGCCTCCGCGACTGCTTCCGCGTGATCATCTCGGCCGAGGACGTCACCGTCGGCAAGCCTGACCCGCAGTGCTACCTCCGCGGCATCGAGGCCTTGGCGTGCAAATACCACACGCGGATCAACCCGAAGAACTGCCTGGTGTTCGAGGACGCGCCGCGAGTGATCGACCGCCTGAAGCCGCTGGGCTTTTACTGCGTCGGCATCGCCGGCCACATCCCCGCGGCCCGGTTTAATAACGCGGATGTGGTGATCGACAGCCTGGAACCCGAAGAAATCAAAAAGAAGCTGCCCCGGCTGCAGATGTACGAAGGATAACGACGTGGGCGACCCGACGACGCAAGCCTTCCTCTCCCCCGACGCCACATGGGTCGGCGTCCTGCTGCTCGCCATCGCGGGCTTGTTCTTGGCCGCGCTGACGATCGGGCTCATTAGCCGACAGGTATCGCCGGAAGCCTATGACGATACCGGGCCGTCGGATGAACCGGACTGATCACAGCTTCTCATCCGCCCCCAGCATCCGCCCGAGCTTCTTTAGCCCGTGGAACATCCGGCTGCGCAGCGTGACAGCCTTCGCCCCCGTGATCTCTTCCATCTGCGCGTAGCTCAGGTCCTGGAAGATGCCGAGCATGATGACCTCTTTCTGGTCCGGCGGCAGGTCGTCCATGGCGCGCAGCATCCGGCTGATTTCCTCGCGCTGCTGCAGATCGTCGGTGGCATTGCGGGCGACGGTGTCTGGATCGCCGGTGTTGTCGGCGTTTTCGATCTTCAGCTCGGTCAGGTTCCGCACCGGGCTGCGCTTCTTGCGACGGGCATTATTGATCGCCAGGTTGCGGGCGATCGTGAACAGCCAGGTGCTGAGCTTGGACGGGTACTTGTAGGTCGGCGCGAACTTGAAGGCCCGCAGGAAGACTTCCTGGCCAATGGCTTCGACGTCCTCGACATTGCCCAGCATGCGGTAGAGGAACGAGAGGATACCGCCGCTGTAGCGTTCGTAGATGATGGCGAACGCCTGCTTATCGCCGAGCTGCGTGCGGCGCATAAGGTCTTCGTCCGACGCACGCCCGAGGGGCGCGGCGACGAATTCAGCGGGTGTCGGGTCGATTGGAACATCGGCCGGCACCGGCGGCGGGGTCGGACGGTCCGGAGTAGGGCGGGGCACGGGTCTGTGAAAGTATCGGGCAACGACCGGTGCCGTCAAACGCCAATCGATTCAAACCCGTTTCGCAACCGTGTTTGGACGCCGCCCTATCGATGTAGATAGATCGTTTCACCGGATGTTGCCGCCAGATCGCCGACCACGCAGGCGGCAATGACCTTCGCTACGGCCTCCGGTGCCAGCGTGGATTCCGGCGGCACTTGGTCCGTCGTCGCAATCTTGCGGAGCATTGCGGTTTCTACGCCCGCGGGGGCGACGCAATGCACACGGACGCCGAGAGGCTCGGCTTCTCTCGCCAACGCCTTCGTAAACCCGTTGATGCCCGCCTTGGCGGCGGCGTAAAGCGCGAACCCAGGAAACGGATCGCGGGCGGATTCACTGGAGACATTCACGATGACGCCGCCTCGGGGGCTAGCCGTTTCGCCGGGCCGCACGGCCGTCATCGTTTCCCATACCGCGCGACTGAAATGGACCGTCGCGCCGAGATTAGTCGCCAAGACGTCGAAGTATGCCGCGGCGTCGGTCTCGCCGAACGGCCCGAGCGGCGCAAGGCCGGCATTGTTCACGAGAGCGTCGATCCGGCCGAAACGTTGAAGCGTTCGACCGACCGCATCTGCAATCGCGGCCGGGTCGCGGACGTCGATCGGCAGCACTAATGAATTGTCGCCGGATGTTGCACTGCACAGCCGGGCGGTTTCGTTCAGTTCCGTTTCCGTCCGGGCAATCAGCACCACGGCGTACCCGCGACCCGCCAACGCAATCGCCGTCGCCCGCCCGATGCCCCGGCCAGCGCCGGTGACGATGGCCACCTTGCCATTTCCGGCCGACGTTGCGATGGCCGGAACCGCATTCGCCTTCGGTAATGGCGGCGGAACGAGGTTGCCATGCGGGCCGAAGGTCGGAAAGGTTTTGGACATCGAGAGATCGCCCGATTTAAGCGTTTTCGATCGGTTCCAGCCGCAGGTGCACACTGATTTCATGCGTCGCCCCGGCCGCCACAGTTACGGTGTCGTCAGCGCAGTTGGCCGATTCCACGCAGATGAAGCCCGGCCAGTTCGCTTCGCCGATGTCGGGCTGGACCTTGGCCTTTTCCGGGAACGGGTTCCAGATGACCGTGGACTTGCTGCCGGTCTTTTCGACAAAAATCCGACGGCCGAGGTGCTGGTCTTGGACGACGCAGGTAGCCGTCGTATCGACGTAGACGCGGTCGGTTTCTTCGGTCATCACGATGCCCTCGCGTTCTTCGCGATGACGGGTGTAGCCGTTTTTCTTATCGATGAAGGTGGTCCCGGCCAGACCGCCGACACTGGTCTCACGGACGTCGCGCACGCGGAAATAGGTGTGCAGCGCCTCATTGAACTGAAAGGCCGTGCCGCTGTCGTTAGTGACGGCCAGCGTCATCGTGAACGTCTTGCCGAAGTGCACCGTGAACTCGGCCGTGAAGGCGTGCGTCCAGTACGGGCTGAGGTCGGCCGGAATGTCGAGGCGGAGCTTCACCGTCACGCCGTTGGCGTCTTCGGTGACATTGACCAAGTCCCAGTTGCGCGTGCGGACGAGGCCATGCGAGGGCGCTTCTTTGCTGGCCGGGTGCGGGCCGAACCACGGCAGGCAGATCGGCACGCCGCCGCGGATGGGCGTGCCTTCTTTGAAGATCGCCTGCGGGCTCATCCACAGTACCGGCTCGGCGCCGGCCGGCTTCCAGTGGGTGACATAGGCGCCGTAAAGGTAGATTTCGCCCTCGGCGGCCGGGTGGTTGATGACGATTTTTTCGAGCCCGCCGTTGCCGCGGGTTCGGGTGATTGAAGAGCTCATGAATGCGTCCCGGTCGAAGCCGGCTTCAGGTCGTAGCACACGCCGCGCCAGACGACCCGTCGCCGGCTCGACTGATACAACGACCTGCAGAACAAGGCCAGCAGGAAAATCGTGCTGATCGGCCAGAGGAACGCGTAGGCCGCTTTCGAACGGCCCCAACGGTAGCCGTCGTAAAGCGCGATCGTGATGAGCGCGAAATGTGCCAATCCGAGCGCGAGCCAGATGCGGCCATTGAGCGGCGTGTCGTGGCAGAGCCCCGCGATCAGCGCCGGCCAGACGGTGAACGTGAGGAACACCAGAAACCCGATCCCCGCCAGCACCCGCCACGGCCTGCCGCGACTGGCGGCAATGAAGTTGCGGCCCCAGCCGCGGAAGATCTCGCCGAGGCTGGCGTACATGCGCGTGGTAATCAGATCCATCCCCCAGCCGACGCGCGGCGTTCCGCCGGCCAGTTTCAGCCGCCGGGCCATTTCCACATCTTCGCCGGCGCTGTCGCATAAGGCCGCGTGGCCGCCGATCTGTTCGTAGGCGGCGCGCTTGATGGCGATGAATTGCCCGCAGGCGAACGCTGTCTGCGGCCGCATCCGGGCATTCGCCCAGTGCATGGAATACATGCCGCCGGTGGCCATGCCGCACAGCGGCGTCAGCAGGCTGTCCCAGAAGCCGCTGCCGACGAACCGCGGGACGAAGCTGACCAGATCAAATCCGCGGGCGATGCCGGTGGCGATGCCTTCGCGCAGCGTGTTCGGGGCCAAGGTGCAATCGCTGTCGATAAAGACCAGCCATTCGCCGCCACTCTCTTTCACGCCCCGGCAGACGGCATTCGGCTTGCCCAGCCAGCCGGCCGGCAGCTCGCCGTCGCGGACGTGCAAGGTTTTCAGGCGCGGTTCGGCGGCCGCGATGCCATCGATCACGCTAGCCGTGCCGTCATTGCTGCGGTCATCCACGGCGATCAATTCGAAGTTCGGATAGTCCTGAGCGAGGACCGACCGCAGGCAATCTTCAATCCCCGCGGCTTCATTCCGGCACGGCACAATGACCGACACGCGCGGCGGCGCCTCAATCGCCGGCATGGGTTTGGGTCGAATGTCCAGCCGCGCCCGCCCTTTGATCGCCACAAACAGAAACACCGCCCACGCCCCCGGCCCGGCCAGCGCGTACGCGATCGCGAGATATCCCTCAGGCGTGACCGTCATGCTTCCATTCGCTTCAACTGAAGTTCAATTACCACTTGTTTAGCCGGCGAGCCTGCTCGCCGTTCTTCTCGCCATTACCGCAACGGATTCCACTGCTTCTCCAGCGCCAATACTTCCAACTGCCGGTGCATGCGACGATCCGTCTTAAACCATCGCACGATGTCGCGCTTGGCGATCGGGTTGCTCACGACGTCGTCGATCGTCCATCCCGCGAACGCCAGCAGCCGGGCGAACCGGCGTTCTCGCTGAACGTGCGTGACATGCGTATCGGCGGCCGCGGCACGGGATCGGGAGCGCGTAAAGTCCATGACCCCAGTATATGCGCAAGACGTGCCAATAAGCGGCCTCGCCGGCGCAGGATTCCGCGATTTTCAGGCGGAATTCAGCATGCGGTGAAAGACCACCTCGCAAGCGCGGCCGCTTACGCCTACCCTGTCGGAATGCTTTTGACTGCGCGGAATCTAGGTAAGTCGTTCGGCCCGCGCCAATTGTTCGCCGGCATTACCCTCGGTCTGGAAGAAGGCGATCGCGTCGGCCTCATCGGGGCCAATGGCAGCGGGAAATCGACGCTCCTGAAGATTTTCGCCGGGGCTGAACACGCCGACGACGGCGAACTGATTGCCAAGCGAAATCTGCGCGTTGGGTACGTCGCCCAGGAAGACCAGTTCGACGAAAACGAAACCTGCGAAGACATCGTGGCCAGTGCGATCGATTCGCATGTGGATGACCACGATCGCCACGTTCGATCGGCCATCCTGCTCGACCGCGCCGGCTTTGCCGACCGCCTGCAGATGACGGCCGGCTCGCTCTCGGGTGGCTGGCGCAAGCGGCTCAGCCTGCTGCGGGCCATGGCGGCCGATCCGGAACTGCTGCTGATCGACGAGCCGACGAACCATCTGGACATCGACGGCATCGAATGGCTCGAAAAAACCGTGGCCGCCGCCCAGTTCGCCACGCTGACGGTCACCCACGATCGGCAGTTCCTGGAAACCGTCGCCAACCGCGTCATCGAACTGAACAAAGCCTACCCCGACGGCTATCTCGGCCATCGCGGGCCATACAGCGAGTTCCTGGAAAAGCGCGAAGAATTCCTCGCCGCCCAGCGCGGCCAACAGCAGGCGCTGGCCAGTGGCGTTCGCCGCGAGATCGAATGGCTTCGCCGCGGTGCGAAGGCGCGAACGACGAAGGCCAAGGGTCGCATCCAGCAGGCTGGCGAGATGCAGGAAGAGCTGGCCGATCTCAAGACGCGCAACACCGTTCAAGGTGCGGCCGCCGTCGATTTCGCCTCGTCGGACCGGCGCACTAAGAAGCTGGTCGAGCTCAAAGACGTCACCCTCGTTCGCGGCGAGCGGCAGCTGTTCGATCACCTGTCGTTCGTCCTGGCCCCCGGGAAAAAGCTCGGCCTGCTCGGGCCGAACGGCAGCGGGAAGTCGTCGCTGATCAAATTGCTGACCGGCCAGCTTGAGCCCACCAGCGGCACCATCTTCCGGGCTGAGCAGTTGAAAATTGTGCTGTTCGATCAGCACCGCGAGCAGCTGGACATGGACGACACGCTCCGCCATGCGCTCAGCCCCATGGGGGACAGCATGATCGTGCACGGCGTGCCGACGCACGTCACCGGCTGGGCGAAGAAGTTTCTGTTCCGCAATGAACAGCTGGATCTGCCGATCAGCCAGCTGTCCGGCGGCGAGCGTGCCCGCGTGCTGATCGCCCGGCTGATGCTCAAAGAGGCCGACGTGCTGATCCTCGACGAGCCGACGAACGACCTGGATATTCCGACGCTGGACGTGCTGGAGCAGAGCCTCAGCGGCTTCCCCGGCGCGATGGTGCTGGTCACCCACGACCGCTTCCTGCTCGGCCGCGTGGCGACGGATATTCTGGGCCTGGATGGCCAGGGCAACGGCAGCCACTTCGCTAGTTTGGATCAGTGGGAAGCAGCCCGGAAAACGCGCAAGGCCACGCCAAATCCATCGTCCGCGAAGGCCGCGTCCGGGTCTTCAGGTTCTTCGTCTTCCGCCTCCGCACCGGTGCGGCGGAAAAAGCTGTCGTGGAATGATCAGAAAGAACTCGACGGGATGGAAGCTGCGATCGCCGCGGCTGAGACGAAGGTTGGCGAGTTGGAACTCACCACGCAAGACCCGGCCATGCTGGCGGACCACGCGAAATCCCGCGCGGCGTTCGCGGCGCTCGGCGAAGCCCATGCCGAGGTCGAACGCCTCTACGGCCGGTGGACGGAGCTTGAAGCGAAGCAAAATTAGAAGAGGCAATCCGTTCGCATCACAGGCACCGAGTATTCCCTCTCCCGGTATGGCCGGGAGAGGGTAGGGTGAGGGCTTCGACCGAGCGCCCTCGAACGTCAGTCCCACTTAGGGTCCGAACGGTTTCCGTCGGAAGCCCTCACCCCAGCCCTCTCCCGGCCATACCGGGAGAGGGAGCCAGCGGCCGCACTGACTGGGCGGTATGTGCGCTGATCGTTTACGAATACGCTTCCAGAATCCGCCGGATGACGCTGCTCGTGCTGCGGCCGTCGATCAGCGGGGCTAGGGCGACGTGGCCGCCGTCGGCTTCGACAATTTCCCAGCCGACGACGGCTTCCTTCGCGTAATCGGCACCTTTCACCAGCACATTCGGGCGGACGGCCCGGATCAGCTCCAACGGCGTGTCCGTGTCGAAGCGGATCAGGTAGTCGATGCTTTCCAGCTCCTCCAGCACGCCGACGCGATCGTGTTCATTGACGACGGGCCGCTTCGGGCCTTTCAGGCGGCTGATGCTGTCGTCGGTGTTTACGCCGACGACCAGGATGTCGCCCTGGGCCTTGGCGAACTGGAAATACTTCACGTGCCCGAGGTGGATCAGATCGAAGCAGCCATTGGTGAACACGATGCGCCGACCGGCGCGCCGATGCACATTTAGCTCGGCAACCAGCGATTCCAGATCCCGTTCCTTGCCGGCCGAGTGGTGCTGCTCCGTAAGAATGTCGGCGATGATCTCATCGCGCGTGATCGGCACACAGCCGAGCTTTTCCACTTCCAGCCCGCCGACGACGTTGGCCAGTTCTACCGCCTCATGGAAATCTGCCCCTGCGGCGATGGCCATGGTGAGCGTGGC
Organism: Phycisphaerales bacterium; assembly: GCA_028288875.1. Taxonomy (GTDB): domain Bacteria; phylum Planctomycetota; class Phycisphaerae; order Tepidisphaerales; family Tepidisphaeraceae; genus RYN-431. The sequence continues at coordinate 7,289 of JAQGHK010000382.1, forward strand.
GATGACCATGTCGCCGGCCCCGGTGGCGTCGGCCACCTGGCGCGGGCGGCTGGCTAGGAATTGGCCTTGGCCGGTTCTGCTGGCGAGGTAGCTGCCTTTGTCATTCATGGTGACGACAACGGCGTCGAGATCGAGCATTTCCAGCAGCTTCTCCGCGGCGATCTTGGCGGTCGCTTCGTCCTTCACCGGCAGGCCGGTGGCCTTCTCGGCTTCGGGGCGGTTGAGCTTGATCAGCGTCGCGCCGCGGTATTTCGAATAATCATTCAGCCGGGCCGGGTCGATTAGCACGGGCACGCCACGCGACTTGGCCATGGCGATCAGACGCCGGGTGAAGGATTCGGTGAGGACGCCCTTATTGTAATCCTCCAGGCAGAGCACGGTCGCGCCGTCGAGGGCGTCGCTGGTGGCGTGGAAGAGGCGGTCTTCGGTGTCTTGGTCGATCGGACCGGTTTCTTCGATATCCAGGCGGATCATCTGCTGGGCGGTGCGATCTTCGCTGCTGCCGAGCAGGCGGACTTTTTCCACCGTCGGCCGGCCGGTGGTGATCAGGCCAGCCGTGTTCGCGCCGTGGCGAGCGATCATGTTGCACATGGCTTTGCCGCTGGAATCGTCGCCGCAGACGCCGATGGCCGAGACCGTCGCCCCCAGCGTGGCCAGCCCGGCCAGCACGAAGCCGGACCCGCCGAGGCGGCTTTCTTCGCGTTTAAAGCGCAGGACGGGGATCGGCGCTTCAGGCGAGACTCTATCCGTTGATCCGAATAGATAGCGATCGAGCATGAAATCGCCGGCCAGGACGACCTTGGGCGAACCGAACCGGGAAACGAGATCAACTAATCGGGCAGCCATAGGCCCGAGAATAACCGCAATCCGGCCTCTAGGCGTAGCGCCCGGAATCGGACTTTCAGCCGGGGTACGGAAGTGCCGATAGGGCACTGGACCCTTCTCGATCTGGACAGGAACGCCGATGCCATTTCTCAAACGCCCAGTTTCGACCCGCCCCACCGAAGCCCGCAGCAATGATGACAGCGGACAATTTTGGGTTGCCGCCGGACAGATTCGCCGGGTAAGCTATGCAATGGCGGCCGGCCCCGCTCACGTCTCCGGCCGGCAGAACGATCAGAGGAGGTCCAACGTGGCGACGTTGCAGGCTTATCCATGCATGCCCGAAATCGGCCATCCCGAATCTTATTATGCGCGCATCGCTAAGCATGCGGAGCATCACGGCAACCGTCACGCCCGAGAGGCCGCTAAAGTCGGCCAGTACGTGACGCTCGCGCTCGATCCGGCCTTGCACTGGGACCAGAAGGTGCGCTACTTCAAACACGCCATCAGCCGGCACTGCCATCCGCCGGATTTTTCGGACGACAGCTGCTGGAAGTTCTATCACGACTTGGCCGACGTC
>JAQGHK010000033.1 GCA_028288875.1 Phycisphaerales bacterium
GTCATTGCCCATGGCGGCCAAACACGCGCCGCCTAAGACAATGGCTACCACCAAAGAACTTGGACTTTTCTGAACCTGCGAGCTTGGCCGCGCCAGCGCAGCAACCCGTTCGACAAGCGATCCACCGGCGATAGCCGGTGCTAGACGCCACTGAGGTGTCCATCTCAAATCAGCTAAACGAACTAGCGCCTTTTGGAAGAGACGCGAATCGCCGCAAGATGTCACCGCAACCGCATCACAGCAGAGTTCGCGATCTCGCCGGATGCGATTCGACAACAGCCACATGCAGGGGTGGAAATACAGCAGCGACTCAAGGATTACTTGAATCTGGTTAAAGAAAAAATCGTAGCGACGGATGTGCGCTAGTTCGTGTGCGACCATCGCATCGATTTCTTCCACGGAAAAATGCGTAGAGAGCTGGATCGGTACGTAGATGGCGGGCTTTAGCCAGCCAACTGTCATCGGCACCTGAACGCAGTCTGATATGCCGTAGCGCACTAATCGATGAACGCCAATTGATCGAGCAATTTGCAGCCAACGCTCCAAGTCAACAGCGTCCGGGTTCGCCGCTGTACGCGTGGACCTACAGATGGCCCATAATCCAATCGCGTGAAGTGCGGTCAACACGACAAACCCCGCAAACCAAGTCTTCACAGCCCACGGTAGCGCCGGCTCAACTGCGACAGCCAAACGATCGTGAAGCGAAGGGTTAATCCGTGCGTAGCGGACATGACCAAACCAGTCGCGTACCAACTTTTCATCGGCGCGCGCATTTTTGACTAGAAGCGCCAACTCAGGAGAAGTTGGAATAGCCGGTGATGACGCATTATTCGATTGTCCTTCTACTAGCCTAAACTGCAAGCAAACGGTCGCAACGCCAGCGACAACAATCAAAGCGAGGGCCGTGATGCCGATGGCGTGACGACGTCGTGCGTCGCTTCCCGCTAATGCAGTAGCGCCAAGGAACAGCAGATAGACGATCGTGACCTGCCAGACGGAATGGATCAGGATCCACCCTACTGCATCAACGGCGATGTTGGTCCAGTTCATGGCTGCGTTCATGGATTCGTCAAGTCGTTTATGGCTCGGAGAGCAGCGAACATACGTTTATACACTTTGGCGAGTAATTCGCCTCGGGTCTGCACACCGAAGTGTTGATGGAGGTGCTTCACGTGGGCATGAACCGTATGAACAGACAAATCAAGCTTCTGAGCGATTTCTTTTTCACTACAGCCATCGAGAAGGTGTACCAACACTGAAAGTGGACGCGCCGGCAGCTGATCGCTGATGACGCGGATCAATTCTAAATCAGACATCGAGACATGCTCCGAGTCGCGTCGGTTCAGCGCACGATAGACGGCAAGAGGTACAAATTCTAGTCAATATTGCCCATGTAACGCTTGATCTCTTCCCGCTCCTTCGCGCTCAGTGGCCGATCACCGAGCAGCGACTGCACGAGGCGCTTCATCGATCCGTCAAAAGCACGTTCCGCAATCTTTCGGACCGTCGATTTGTAGCTCGTTTCTTCACTAACCGCTGCCTCGAAGGTCGCGCCCTTTCGGCCGTGGGGAACGATCAGTCCATTCTGCAAGGCGGATTCAAAGTCACGATCGAAGTCGGGCAGGTCGTGGTATTTGGCCAGCGTCTCACGACTGGACGGACCGCGGCTCCAGAGCGTGGAAAGAACGCGGAGCTCACCGGCATTCGGATCAGGCAGCTTTCGAGAGGCCATTCACCGAATTTATCATAAGAGCCGGTCCACTGGGTAGCCTTTCTTATCTTCCATGCTGTCTAGTCAGACCTTTATCCGGGTTTCGGAAGTTTGCGCTGGCACGACAGATACCTAAACAGGTATCGCTTGAGGCCCGGCGGGCGAGCCTACAAGTGCGTCTCCGATCACCGGCGTCGCCTTGCAGGCAGGCGTAATCCTTTAAGTGTGGCGGGCCATCATCTTAGCGTCATCTCTGCGGACTAAGATTCGAGCTTCGATCGTGTCGGTTGGGACGAGGTAGGTCTCGGCCGTTGTCCGCTGCTCAAGGAGATCCGCCATGCGAACGCGTTCCAGCTTTACCGTGCTTTCAAGTCTCACTGCAGCCATGCTTCTGGCTGGCGGCTGCGAAAGCTTTGGGCACCATGGTCATGGCCACGACAAGGACGAGTCACTTTCGATGGCCGCGCTCCCCGCCCCTGTCCAGGCGGCCCTTAAGACGGCGGCGGGAGCGAACACGATTGAGTCGATCGAGCACGAAAACGAAGACGGCCAAGAAACGTACGAAGCGACTTTTGATGTCAATGACATTGAGCACACCGTCAGCGTGAAGCCCGATGGCACGATCATTGAAGAAGAGACGGAAATGAAAGTCGCCGACCTGCCCGCTGCGGCCTCGGCAGCGGTGCTTAAAGCCCAGCCGTTGGCGACGGTGAAGGAAGCGTCCACCGTCAAACGCGACGGACGGACCTATTTTGAGATCGACGCCAAGGTTGGCGAAGACAAGCACGAATTGTCGGTCGCGCAGGACGGCAAACTGATCTCCGATCGCGTCGAAGCCGAAAAAGAAGAGAAGGATCACGAAGAAAAGGGCTGGGGCGAACACGGGAAAGAGGAAAAAGGCGAACACAAAGACGGTCACCGGGGCGAGCACGAAGACAAAGATTAAGCCCTGCCCTGCTCGTTCATCCGGTCGGTGAGTGTTGGTGTTAATCTACTGGTCATGCGGATTCTGATCGTCGAGGACTCCCATCGGCTCCGCGAGAACCTGGTGACAGGCCTCCGGCACGCCGGCTATGCGGTGGACGATGCCGCGGAAGGCCAACACGGGCTCTGGCTCGCGCAGAGCAATCCGTATGACGTCATCGTCTTGGATCTCATGCTGCCGGGCCTCGACGGGATGTCGATCTTGCGGAAACTGCGGGATGCCGAGTGCCCCGCCGCCGTGCTCATTCTGACGGCAAAGGATCAACTGCAGGACAAGGTTGCGGGACTCCGCCAAGGCGCCGACGACTACCTCGTCAAGCCGTTCGCGTTTGATGAACTGCTGGCACGGGTCGAGTCGCTGGTGCGTCGCCGGCATGGCCGGTCGGCGCCATCGCTGCAAGTTGGCCCTTTATCGCTCGATACCGCCGCCCGGACGGCAAGCGTGGGCGATAAACGCCTTGATCTGTCAGTACGCGAGTACGGCCTGCTGGAATACCTTATGCTGCGGCGCGGCGAAGTCGTCAGTCGGCCTGAAATTGAATCGCATTTATATGACCAGAACGCGACACTGATGAGCAACGTCGTGGATACCTTGATCTATGCCCTTCGCAAAAAAAT
>JAQGHK010000437.1 GCA_028288875.1 Phycisphaerales bacterium
TACAGCTTCACCCGCCGACCATCGGGCATATGGCTGTTTATATCATCGAGCACGTCTTGCCGGGACAGCATCGGGATCAGCAGGAGCGGGTCTTCGTGCATTGGGCAATCGAACCAGGTCTACATGCCCTCATCGCCGTGCTTGTGCGGCAGTCGCCATGAGTAGGTGTAGAGCCGGCCGGCGTCGGTGCGGCTGTACCATTCGAGGCCCTTCTTGATCAGCCGTGCGATGGTGCTTTTGCTGCTGCCGACGGGACCATGCAATAGCAGGATGCGTTTCTCGGTTCCGTAGCCCTGGCTGGCCGACTTGAAGAAGTCGACCAGCGTGACGAGCTTGCTCTCCAGCCCGTAAATCGCGTCGGCGCCTTCGCCGATGGGGTCGCTGAAGAACTTGTAGCGTTTGTATTCCTGCTTGAATTGCGTGACCGTTTCCACGCCAAAGCTTTGGATCATGTCGTACACGCGCTGGAACGCGTTGCGTGCAACGGCCGGGTCTTGCTGGACGAGGTCCAGGTAGTCCCAGAGGGTGCCTTCCCAATGTTGCTCGCGATAGGTCGAGACGTCGAGCTTCTTCTGGATGATGTTGGCTAACGAATTCGTCCGCACGGTCATACCAATCCTTGCTTCGGCAAACGACGCGGCCCACCCAATGTACTACGACGCCGCCGTGCGTCTGGGATGAACTTTCAATCGTTTGCGGTTTTCAAAGAGCGGGAGGGAACGGCTTATCTGCAGTTTTGCTGACGGCTACTCAAGGTACCGTTCGCGCGCGGGGATGGCAATGAAAATCGGGAGGAGAGCGCAGAGAGCAGTAGACGGAGGGCAGAATGCGAAAAACAGATCGCAGAGGACTGAGCGCCTCTCTTCTCTGCCCTCTGTCTTCTGCCCTCTGCCTACTAAGCCTTGAATATCGGCAGCGGCTCAAACTGCCGCCCCAGCACGGGCTTGCTGGGCGTTTTTAGCCATTCCTGAAGGATGCTGGCGTAGACATTGCGGAAGTCGAGCCCGTATTTCAGATCGCCTTGATCCAGATCAGTGAGCGACGGATGCCGGCCGACGATGCCGGCCTTCTTGGCGATGCTTGGGCCGAAGAGGAACATCGGGGCGGCCGCGCCGTGGTCGGTGCCGCCGCTGGCGTTCTGGGCGACGCGACGGCCGAACTCGCTGAAGGCCATCATCGTCACACGCTGTTCGTTCTTCTGCTCCTTCATGTCCTTCCAGAACGCAGCCACGCCCTGGTCGAGGTCTTTCATCAACCGGTCGTGCCGCCCTTCCTGGCCGGCGTGCGTATCGAAGCCGCCGAGGCTGACGTAGTAAACCTTCGTCGGCAGGCCGCCACGGATCATCGCGGCCACCGTGCGCAGGCCTTCGCCGAAGCTGCCGTTCGGGTAGCTCTGCGCGGTCTGATACCCGTTGACGATGCTTAGCACTTTGTCGCTGCTGACGCGTGCATCCATGGCGGTGCGCGTGAGGAATGACAACTGGCTGTCGGGCGTAATCAACTTCGCCGGCGCCGCCTTAGCCATCGCGGCAGGCTTGGTGGTCGGCGACGATTCGCTCGGCTGATTCAGGCTCGTGTAAGAGCCCGCGTCGCGACCCTTGTAGCGATAGTTGCCCGGCTTATCGAAGGCCAGCGGCGTAGTCTTCTCGCCCTTCATAGCCAGCGGCGTGCTTTCGCCGAGGACGACGCCCTGGTGCGGATCTTCGCCGGCGCAGGTGTTATCAAAGAATCGGCCCAGCCAGCCGCTGGTGACCATTTCCTTTTCAGGAATGCCGCTCTGCCAGATGTCCATCGAGCGAAAGTGCGAGCGATTTGGGTTCGGATAGCCGACGCCCTGCAGCACACTGGCCATGCCGCTGTCGTACAGGCCCTTGATGCCGGTCAGATTCTGATTCAGGCCGACATATTCGTTGAGTTTGAGCACGTCCTTCGGGCCGTGCGCGAGTGTCGGCCGGGCGCGGTGGTAGGCATCGTCGGCGTAGGGGACGACCATGCTCAGGCCGTCATTACCACCGGACATCTGCACGACGACCAGGATAGGCCCGTCTTTGCCGCTCTCGCGCTGGGTGCGCTTCACGTCAAGCGGGTCTTCCATCGCCATGACGGTGGAATCCAGGAACGTCGGCACGGTCACGCCGACGCTGACGAGCGCGAGACCACGTTGAAGAAACAGGCGACGAGTGTGGGTCATGGTGTTCAGCCCGCTAGCACAACTGGAATTCCGGCATCGAAACGATCAAACCAATCATACCACGCAACGAATCATCCGTGACCCGATTGCCCAGCGCTTTAACAAGGATGTCGCGGCGGTCAGCCGCCACTGGGCGTTGGATCAGGCGTGCCAGCCAGGCATCGACGGCTTCGTCCGGGCGATTGGCGCCATCATTGCGGCGGATTTTGGCGCCGCGTTCGGCGATCATCTGCAGCGCCGTGTTCTGGCGGACGAAGAGTGTGCTGGTGTTGATCCACTGCCGCCCGCCCGGCCAGCCTTTGACGTTCGGCGGCATCAGTGGTTCCTGCCCCATCTGCTTGAGCGAATCCCGCAGCTTGCCAAAGCGCATGTCATCCAGCCCCATCTGCCTTGCAAGACCGACAATGAGCTGAACGGGCGATTTAATCAACCCGCCGAGGTTCTGGTCCGAATGGAAGGCGCGGCTGGAAAGCAGGATGCGAATCACCGGCCGAAGCTCGTAATTGTTGTCGCGCAACTGCTGGCCGAGGCTTTGGCAGATGGCCGGATCGGGGTCTTCGTTGACAAAGTTGCACCAGAGCCGGCTGGCGATATACGCGCCGCAGACGGGCTGCTGCAGGATGATGTCGACGACGTCGGTGCCATCGAATTTTCCGCGCCGGCCAAGGAAGGTTTTGTCGCCGTCGTCGTGATCGAATTTGCGGAAGACGTATTCTTCGCCATTGTGCGCCCAGCCGGTGAAGGCGCGGGCCCCTTCTTTCACGTCGTTCTCGGTGTAGTTGCCGATGCCGAGTGTGAACAGCTCCATCAGCTCGCGGGCAAAGTTTTCGTTCGGGTGGGCTTTTTTGTTCTGCTGATTGTTGAGGTAATCGAGCATCGCCGGGTCGTGCGCCATCGCCTTGGCGAACTTGGCGAAGTTGCCCGCGGCGTACGTGCGCAGCGTTTCGTTCTGGCCCCACATCAGCCAGGCACTGCGCTCGTCGCGGGCGCTGGTGGTGAAATGGCCGTGCCAGAAGAAGGCGAGTTTTTCCTGAAGCGGGTACGGCCCGGTGGCCATGCGGCGCATCCACCAGCCGGCCACTTCGCGCACCGCTTCGTTGTTCGCCTGCTGGATCTGCTGCTGCAGGACCTTCTTTTCTTCTTCGGTTTTGCCTTGGAAGAGCTGGCGACGATCGGCGGCGGTCTTCGGGTAGTCAGTGATGCCGCTGAGATCGGGCCCGGCAGTCTGGCTGATTTCTTCAACCGGGGCGTCGGGGAAATCCAACAACTTATCAATCGCGCCGACCGCGCCCAGGGCATAGGCCTCGGCGACATCGGCGTCGTTACCGCCAAACGTCGCGCGGTTCAGCAGGTGAGCGGCGTGCATGCGGTCCCAGGTTTCCCCCGGGGCACTGCCGAACGGTTCGAGCATGGGGTGCAGTTTGGCCATCGCGTTACGATTCAAACGACCGCCGACAGCCGATTATTGCCGGCCGACTACCTCGAAATATTCTACCATTAAAACCCGCCTGCCGTTGAAAGACTTGAAACCTGCCGCGCCACCATGGCCCGCCCCTGCCCGGACCGCTAAACTCGGGCGTTCCATGGCAGACCAACTCCCCACCTATCGCCTGGGCCACAGCCCCGATCCTGACGACGCGTTCATGTTCTACGGCATGGCCAAGGGCCTTATCGACCAAGGGCCGTACCGGTTTGAGCACATCCTGCAGGACATCCAGACCCTCAGCCACCGTGCCCGCAACGGCGATCTGGAAGTCACCGCGATCTCCATGCACGCTTATCCATATGTTGCGGACAAGTACGCCCTGATGAGTTGCGGCAGCAGCATGGGCGACGGTTATGGCCCGATGGTGGTCGCTAAGCAGCCGATGGCGATTGAAGACCTCAAGGGCAAGACCATCGGCATCCCCGGCGTGCTGACGACCGCGTTTTTGGCGCTCCAGCTCATCCTCGGCCCCGGCGAACCCGCCGACGACAGCCAGCCCAAGCCTGCGATGAAGGCGGCCCAACCCGCGACGTT
>JAQGHK010000473.1 GCA_028288875.1 Phycisphaerales bacterium
ACCAGCAGGCCGAATGTCACCGGCCGAAAACTGATGAACGGCAATGTGAAGAACGCCGCGACGGCGGTCAGGATGGCCACGCCCAAGTCGTCCGCCACCTTGGTATGAATTCTTGCGGCCGCCGCGATTAGTGCGATGATGCCGGCAGAGCAGATTGCCGTCACCACCATCGCCAGTCGAAATCCGCCGACCGCCCAGATCGCGTGCATGAACAGCTCGGCCAACCACGAGTAGGGCGTCCACGGCGTCTTCAAGCTCGCAAAGCTGATGCGATCCACCAGCGGCCCGATGCCGTCGCTCAATAACTGGTCGGCCACGCGCAAGTGCCAGAAGGCGTCCGGGTCCATCGTGTCGGATTGAATCGCCTTCCCCGCGCCGACGAGCGCCAAAAGGGCGATCAGTGGCCAGAACCCGCCGGCACGTTTTGTGTCGGCAGGCGCGGCGTAGGGCGAATCGGCCGTCATGACGGCTTGAGTCATAATTTGTTTATCGGCCGCTCGCCCTACAATCGCCAAACTTTCATGAACGCCCCGCAAACCCCGACCCCGAGCCCCGCCAAGAACGCTTCCGATCACGTGTTCCGTCGGCTCGTTCACCTCCTTGGTCCGTATCGCGGGCGCATCGGCCTTGGCTTGGTTCTGCTGCTGATGTCGCTGCCGGGCGAGTTGTTTCCCGCCTTCATCTGGCTGTATGTGGTCGACGGCCTAATCCATCCCGAACCTGGCAGAGCGGTGAACGCGGTGGGGTGGCTCGTCTCTTTCGGCGGCCGGATCGAAAGCAAGCACGCGCTGCTGATCTCGGCCATCACGTGGATGGCGGGAGTCTATGTCGTCTTTGAGTCTCTCGAAACGCTCAGCAGCAACGTGCTGCAACGCACCGCTGAGGCGTTCATCCGCGACCTGCGCCGCCGGGTCTACGGCAAACTGCAGGGCCAAAGCCTGTCGTGGCTGCAACGGCAGCGCACCGGCGATTTGATGAGCCGGTCGCTCAGCGACGTCGACGAACTCCGCGGCTTCGTCGTCGGCGGCATTGATCAGATCGTCGGCGAAGGGCTGCTTTGGGTAATCACCGTGATCGTCGTCTTCTCGATCGACTGGCGCGTGGCCAGCGTATCGATGGCGCCGCTGGTCGCGGTCTATCTGCTTCTCCGCGTGTTCAACAAGAAGGTTGGACCGATCTACAAGAGCGCCCGCGATGCGCAGGGCCGGGTGTCGTCTCGGCTGCAGGAAAACCTCAGCGGCGTGATCGTCATCAAAACCTTCGGCCGAGAACAGGCCGAGGCGGAGCGGTTTGATGCCGTCACACAGGAAAATCTGCTCGAGCAGGTAAAATCGATCAACGCCCGCACGATCTATTTCCCGTTCACGCGGGCCGTCGGTTTCCTGAGTAACGTCTTCATGATCGGCATGAGCGGCTGGCTGCTGCTCAGCGGCAGTTCCACGTTCACGTTCGGCAAGCTGGTGATGTTCCGCTCGTACTGGTACCGCCTGTTCGGCCCGGTGCAGACGTTGGCGCGTGTGAACGACATGGTGCAGCGTGCGATGGCCAGCTGCCGGCGCATCTACGAAGTGCTGGACGCGCCGGACGATCTGCCGGACGCGCCCGATGCGGCGGATCTGAAGCAGGTTGAAGGCCATCTTGTTCTCCGGGATATCGACTTCGCCTATGCCGGCACTGACGCGGCGAAGTCTACTGTGCTCCGCGGCGTCACTATCGACATTCCCGCCGGCAAAACCGTCGCCATCGTTGGGCCCAGCGGGGCAGGGAAGTCGACGATTCTCAACCTGCTGCTCCGCTTCTACGACCCCACGCGCGGCGTCATCACGCTCGATGGGCATGACCTGCGGCAGATCAAGCGCGAATCGCTTCGCCGGCACTCGGCGCTCGTGCAACAGGAAACATTCCTGTTCAACGAATCGATCGGCGAGAACATCCGCTACGGCCACAGCGATGCGACGCAGGATCAGGTCATCACCGCCGCCAAAGCCGCCAACGCGCACGGATTCATCAGCAAACTGCCCGACGGATACGCTACCGTCGCCGGCGAGCGCGGCATCCGCCTGAGCGGCGGGCAGAAGCAACGCATCAGCCTCGCCCGCGCGTTCCTAGCCGATCCGAAAGTGCTGTTGCTGGACGAACCCACCAGCAGCGTAGAGCCGGATAGCGAGGCGATCATCGTCGCCGCAATCGACCGCCTGATGGTCGGCCGCACCACCGTCATCACCACACACCGGCCGAGCCTCGTGAGCAGCGCCGATTTGGTGTACGTCATCGAAAACGGCCAAGTCAGCCACAGCGGCCCGGTCGCCGAGGTGCGCGAGGCGAGTTCGTGGTTCGATCGCTTCATGCGCAGCGCCATCGAAGACTATCTGGTCCCTTCGCCCGGTAATCCGGGAGAGGGTTAGGGAGAGGGTCTGCCCATGTCGCCAATTAACACCGTCTACGGCGTCGACTTCTCCGGCGCCAGACTCGCCGGCCTGAATGCGTGGATCGCCACGCTCGATGTGCCATCGAAAACCATCACAGCGCTTGATCGCCTCGGTGATCTCGCCGGCGACGACACGCGGGCGGTGTCGCTCGCATATCTCGTCGAATCCATTCGGGCCTCGAACCAGGCGCTCTGGGCGATTGATTTTCCTTTCGCGCTGCCGCTCGAAATCCTCGACGGAGGCTTCACGTTTCGCGATCAACTCGCTTGGCTGAAGGATCAGCCCGACGACGCCTACGCCTTCGGCCGCGTCTGCGTCGATCGCGCCCTTGCCCGCGGCCACGGCATGCACGTACGGCGGGACACCGACAAGGAAACCAAAACGCCTTTCGACTGCTACCACTACCGCATCATCTGTCAGACCTTCTACGGCATGCGGAACGTGATGGCGCCGCTGCACCGGACGAAGGGCACGATCACCCCGCCGTTCGACCGGATGGATCGAGACTTCGATCGCGCTGTGGTCGAAGGTTGTCCCGGTAGCACGCTGAAGCGGTGGGGCGCGCCGCACCATTCCTACAAACAGCCCGCCGGCGGGCCGCTGGAACCGAAACGGCTGAAGAACCGAAAACTGATCTTGGACGCCATTCGCAGCCGTGTGACGTTGAGCGATTCGTTCGTCCGAAAGATCCAGCGTAACGGTGGCGGCGATGCACTCGATGCCGTCCTCGCGGCCGTCGGCGGGTGGGAGAGTTGGCAGAGCACGGATGCCACGGCGATGCGAAAGCACCCACGATACTCGCGCGAGGGGCGCATCTTCGCATGAACCGTTCGTGATTCGTTTTCGTCCATCCGTCATTACGGTCCCCGTGCTAGCATCGTGCGGACTGTGAGCGACACCATCCATTCCAACAGGCACCAAATTTCGCAGTCGCCCGAGTCTGAATGGACTTGGGTGCCATTACTGGGCGTTCGCATTCACGCCCGCGTATGGCGGCGGGATGCGGAAGCTCCGGCATCCGTGCCGCTGGTGCTGGTGGCCGGCTTGGGCGTCTCCAGCACGTACTGGGTGCGATTCGGGCGACGAATGGCGGGGGACTTCGAGGTGCTCGCGCCGGACCTGCCGGGCTTCGGCCGAACCAAGAAAACTCCCGGCACGCCCTGGCCGGGCGGGCCCGATGTGCGCGAGCAAGCGGACCAACTGCTCGCATGGATGGACGCGCGGGGCCTCGGCCGAGTCGCGCTCTGCGGCCATTCCACTGGCGGGCAGGTCGCTGTTGAATTCGCCAACCGCCATCCGCAGCGCGCGCAGCGGTTGATCCTCGCCGCGCCGACCTTCGCGCCCGGCCAGCGCAGCGTCCTGAAATACATTCCTCGCCTCCTCGCATGCAGTTGGGTGGAAGCGCCGTCGCTCACGCCGATGCTGATGTTTGAATACCTCCGCACCGGCATCCCCCGTGCGTTCCAGCAGGCGCTGCGGTTCATCGTCGATCCCGTTGAATCCAAGCTGCCGCGCATCACAGTGCCCACGCTTGTCATCGCCGGCCAATATGACCTGCTCGTGCCGCAGTCCTGGACGAAAACGATCGCCGCCCGGCTGCCGAATGCGGAACTGGTCACGATCGATAACGTCGGCCATGCGGTGCAATACTCCTCCGCGGCCGTCATGGCGAAGCTGGTGCGGCAGTTCCTTCGCCGATCGCCGATCGAACCGACGCCGACCGACAACGTGCCTTCGCCGGCGGATACAAATCGACGACCAGCGGTCGGGCCGCACGGCCCGCTCGGCGAGATCATCGATATGGCCACGCGCATCTTCCCCATTGCGCCGTCGCCGGTGGTCGTAGCGGCGGACGATCCGTGTCATGATCCGCTCGGCCCGCCGCAGCCGATCCGCCCGCGGGTGCACGGGGTGATAGACTACGCCGTGTACGCCGCAGCGCTATGGGCCACGCGCCAACGCGCCGATTCGCCGAGATCCCGATGGGCCGTCGCGATCACTGCGGCCGCGGGCTTGGCGGGCAATGCGATGACTGATCACCGCGCCGCGATTTTGCCCAAGATCCCGATGCTCGTGCATGCCAACGCCGAAATCGTCAGCGGCCTGCACCTGCTGCTGGCGAGCTGCACCTATCTTCGCCGCGAGCCCGCCCGGCGGAAAGTTGCGCTGCTGGGCCTGTATCAACTCGCCGCCGCGACGCTCACTGCTAAGCCCACGGGCCCGGCTCGGCGGTCTCAAAGCAGCACCGATGTTTAGCCCCATGCGCTGTGGCCCTTCGCGCAATACCCTCGGCACGGGTGGCGTTAGCCAGTCCGTGCCGAAGGGTGGGAAGGGGATCGTTGGGATTATTTGTCAGTGATGTTGATCGCGTCGTAGTTGTACTGAATGTCGTACGCCGCACTGGCCTGCAGGGTCAGCGAAACCGTTTCGGTTCCTTCGGCCTTACCGTCCTTGATCGCGTCGACGGAGAAGAACCGCGTGCTCTGCCCCGGCAGATACAGTGCAGAGATCGGGTCCGCACCAAAGGTGTAGTCGGTGCCGAGCTTTGCGGTGCCGCCGAGCTTGTAGTTGGCGTAGAACGTATCGAACTCGTACGGATCGTTGCCAACTTCCTTGATCAAGAAGCCGCCTTCCTTGCCGCCTTCAACGGCGTTTGAATAGAAGTTGACCGTAAGCACGGGCACCTTGCTGAAAACGCTGGCCAAGGCGACATCACTGTTGCCGCTCTTGGTGGTGGTGCCGGCGAGGACGATCTTGTTCGCCCGTAAACCGATGCCGCCGGCGTAGTCGGCGCCGCCGGAGAAATCGATGCTGGTATACCCGGCCGATCCGAAGCCTGCATCCAATTTGCCCGCGGTCGTGAAGCGGGCGATATCGAAGTTTGAACTGCCGTCCGTGGTCGTTCCGAATGCCAGAACTTTTCCGTCAGGCTGGAACTTCACGTCGTCAATCATGTTCGCGCCGCCGCTGCTCAGGGTCGCCTTGCCGCCATTGCCGAAGCCCGCCGTTGGCGTGCCGTTGCTGTTGAACTCCGCCAGTGCGAAGTAGGCGTGCTTGCCATTCCCACCATTCGCGAAACCACCAACGATGATGTGGCCCGACGCATCAACATCCACCGCGTTGGCGATCTCATACCCCGTGCCGAAGCTCGGCGAGATGTGACCCTGCGAGCCGAAGCTGGAGTCGGTCATGCCGGTGGAGGTGAACCGCGCCACGCCCCAGCCATAGTTGCTGCGACCCACGACGTCGACTCGGCCATCGGGCTGCATCACCATGCTTTGTGCTTCCTGGTGATCGGTCGCGTTGTTATTGCTGAACTCCGTGTAATTCATGCCCTGGTAGCCGTAGCTCGAATCGAGCGAGCCATCAGTATTCAGCCGTGCGACGGCGAATTCCAGATCGCGCCCACCCAGGGCCTGCCGCGACATGTCGGCCGTGCCGGCGATGACAATCTTGCCGTCGTTTTGAATGCCCAGGCCAACGGCAGTGGAGTTTGTGGCGGTGGTTTCGCTGAAGCTCTGCGGCAGCTTGTACTTCAGCGTCTGCAGGCCCGTGCCGGAAAAGTTGGTGTCGAAGGTGCCGTCAAAGTGCAGGCGGGCGACCGCCGCGTATTGGTGCGTGCCATAGGTGGCCGTGCCGACGACCGTGATGTCTGATCCACGAATGCTGAGTGCCGCCGCATGGTCGTCGCCGCCGAAATTGACGTAAGCCTTACCGTCGCCGCTGAACGAGGTGTCCAGCTTGCCATTCTTCAGATACCGGCTGACTTCAAAATCGCCGTTAGTGGTACTGAGGACGTACGTGCCGGTGTAATCGCACTGGACGGCCGCTCCGTAATCGTTGCCGCCGAGGCCGGTGGTGACTTTCCCGCCGGTGCCGAACGACGGATCCAGACTGCCCGCACTCATCAACTGCCGCGGATCGAGTGCTTCAAATACGCAGGCCGACTGAACCGGTGACCGGCGTGAGGCTACAGATGTAGTTGACTGAGAGGACAAACGACGCGTTGCATTCTGCGAGGCCATGGGACATTCCTTC
>JAQGHK010000513.1 GCA_028288875.1 Phycisphaerales bacterium
AGCAGCGCTTTCATGTTCCGCACACGTTTACGGACCTTGATGCATTCTTCGCCAGCGGGATTGATGCCGTCGTCATCTGCTCCCCCGCCACCGCTCATTTTGATGACGTGATGGCCTGCGCGAAGTACAGGAAGCCCGCCCTCTGCGAAAAGCCGCTGGCCATGAGCGAGCAGGAAGCGCAGACGATGATCGACGTCATGCGGCAGGCGAAGCTGCCGCTGTACGTCGGTTTCACCTATCGCTTCGCTCCGATCGCGATGGACATCCACCGGCTCGTACGTGAAGGGGCGATCGGCCAAGTGAAGAGCCTGCGGATGATTTACAACTGGGACTGCCACGGCAAATACAACGAGCGCGGCAACACGGCATCCGGCCTGTATGACCGACGCGTCGGCCGTATGCTGGAAGGCGGGCCCATGGTCGATTGCGGCGTGCACCAGGTCGACCTGGCCCGCTGGTGGACCGGCAGCGAAGTTGCACGCGTCACCGGCCATGGTGCGTGGGTCGAAACCGAAGGCTATCACTTCCCCGATCACGTCTACCTGCACATGGATCACAACAGCGGCGCGCACACCATGGTGGAAATCAGCTTCACCTACGGCCACACCGCCAAGGAGCCGCGGTGCGAGTTTGAATACGAAGTAATCGGCACCGACGGCCTGATTCGCTACAACCGCCAAGGCCGGTATTTCGAATGCGTCACCAAGAACGGCACACGGAACTTGAACTGGACTGAGGAGAAGAACTTCCCCGGCATGTATCACGCGTTCGAAAAAGCCCTGCGCACCGGCGAGGACGGCGAGATGCCGACGGCCTTTGACGGCCTCGCCGCCACGCGGCTGGCACGCATCGCCACGGAAGACGCAGTGAACTGGCGGACCAGCGCCGCGAACGTGTAAGCGACGTGATTTCGTGCTACGGCGTCGCGGTGCTGGTCACCTTCTGCGTCGCCGGCACGTCCTGCGGACGCTGATCTGGGATCGACGGCGCGGCCATGATCTCGTCGTCCAAGCCCGGCACGGATTGGATCTGGAACAACGCTGGCACGCGCACTCCACCCGGCAGCGTGGCGGCGATCATCTTCATGTCGGTCAGCTTCTGCAGAATGCCAACGACGTCCGTGTACTGGAACGGCATCCGGTCTGAAATCTCGGGCGTTTCGCCGCCCAGGCGTGCGATCACGACGCCAAGGTCTTCTTGGCACAGGGCGCTGGCGCCTTCGCTGTAGCGATCGCCGCGATAAAAAATCTGCACGCCCCGCCGCTCCTGATCCGTCATGATCGTCAGGCGGTTATTCATCGCCATGAGCAATCCCGGTGACACGATCTTGGCCCGATGGCCGATCAGCGCGATGCGCGGCTCGCCGACGCGAGTTGCATAGATAACGGGCGGTCCGTCCGATTCGATCATATCCAGAATGAATCGGCCACGCGGCGGCGGCGGGGCCAGATCAGATGGCGTGCCAGACGGCAGCGGCGCGAGCTTCTTCGCGCCGATTTCCTTGCTGACGATGATCGGGTCCTCACTGGAGAGCATCGCCTTATACGCGGCGATGCGGACGAGCAATTGGTCGCTATCCAGCAGCCCGCGAATCGTCAGGCGAAGCTGGGCGGTGGACGGCAACGCGGCCAGGACATCGACGGCATCGATCTGGAATGGATGGTTCGGCGTCCGTGCGATGCGGCCGAGTGTTTCCTGCGCGGCGACATCGCCGAGATAAGCACCCGCCCGGGCGGCCGCGTACGAGACCTGCTGATTGGTGCTCGCGTACAGTTTGCTGACTGCGGGAATGGCCGGCTGGCCCAGGGCTTCCCAGCAATAGCTGATGTCCAAGAGCGGCGCTTTATCGCCCTCGGCCTCTGCCTTGTCGGCCAAGCGCTGTGCCTGCAGGCTGGAATAGTCGGCGTTGCCGTTGAAGTAGACGTGCATGGCGACGCCCACAAAGCGTTCCCAGTCGGCGCCGTACGTGTGCGGGACATAGATCCAGACTTCGCCTTCATCTTTGGCGACCGCCGTCTTCGAACCGCGAGAACCACTGACGGCCGCATAGCGATCGTCGGCGGAGTCTTGGAAGCGCTCGTTGAGGCGTGCTTCGATCTGCCGGGCCAGGCGGCGTTCCGGTTGGCGAAGTTTCAAGACGATCGGCCGCTCGTCGGCGATGATGCCGCGATTCATCACGACGCCGTACCGCATCGACAGCTTCTGATTACGCGTCGGCGACGAATCGTCCAGCGCGTAAGCAGGGTTGATCGCGATCGGTCCGGATTGCACGCGGGCCATGGGGTTGATCAGGCCGCCGCCGGGGTTGAATGGATCAGCGCCGCGCGGAGCTAGATCGGTTTCATAGAGCTCGCCGTGATGGAGGCTGGTCGTATTGCTGTTTTCCAGTGCCGACACTTGCACATCGAACGACTGGCCCTGGTGCGAACCCGGCGGAATATAGCCGTCGACCCGCACGATCGCCGTCCGTTTACCGGAGTCATTCAGCACCTGTTCCGGGCCGAGCGTCCGCAAACCGGCCATGGAACTGCCGAAGCCGTGCTTCTGCATCTGCTTGATCATGTACTCGCGCACGGGGTTGGGGGCGCGGGTGTCGCCGGTGCCGTCGAGATTGACGACCAGGCCGAAACCGCTGACGCGCAGCGGGCTGGAGTTGGCCAAGTCCGTCTGCTGCCAGACCGTGTTTTTGAGGAAGTCGGGCACCTCTTTGGGGCCGAGGTCGGAATACATGGGTTTGGGCGGATCGATCGGCTTCGTCGGCCCACAGCCGGCCGCAATCGACAGAACAACCCCAGTGATCACACGGCTAAACGACAACTTCATCGCTGATCCCTCTCAAACGCCGTCTCAAAACGCCGGGAGCCGACGCCCACGCAGTTATAACACAAGACCCCGCACTGTCGCTTTTGAGAGTGATATTCCGCGGGCGGCCGAAATTAATCGTCCGCGGGCGGCCGCTTCGCTTTGCCGCGCGGCTTGGCGGCAGGCGGCGTTTCGCTGGCAACGCCATTGATACCGGCCGGGTCGATAAATAGGCGGCCTTGCCCCGGGTCTTCGAATCGTCGGGCGTCAATCACGTTCTGCGCGGCTTCGATCAGTTCGTCGAGCGTATTGAACTGCCGATAGACACTAGCGAATCGGACGTAAGCAACCTGATCCAGCCGTCGCAGCCGCTCGGCCACCATTCGGCCGATCTCAGCGGTGGGGACTTCGCGGTCGTGGCTGGCGAAGCATTCTTCCTCGACCTCTTCCGCCAGCCGCTGCAGCGCTTCGTCCGGCACTGGGCGTTTGAACGTCGCCCGGCTCAGGCCGGCGACAATTTTCTGCCGGTCCCACGGCACGCGTCGGCCGTCCGCTTTGACGACGGTCAGCTTGATCGAGCCTTCCACGCGCTCGTAGGTCGTGAAGCGTTTTTTGCAGTTGAGACACTCACGCCGACGGCGGATCGCGCGGTCGCCATCACAGGCGCGCGAATCGATCACCTTCAAGCTGTCTTTGTCGGCGTGGCAAAACGGACAGCGCATCTGTCGAAACGGTATCTCCGGTCGGCCTTAAACGCAATTTGTGGTAGCAAATTCGGTCGGATACCGCCCCTTGGGTCAGGATATTCAACCTCGCAGCCCCGCCGGACCGATAACCTGATCATGCCCCGATTGCTGCTCCGCAAGCTCGCCGCCGCGATTCGCCCGTCGCGACCGGCCAAGCCCGTCCACCGGAGCGTCGCCCCTACC
>JAQGHK010000576.1 GCA_028288875.1 Phycisphaerales bacterium
CACAATGATCTCGCTGCCGGGGCTCTTCCTCACCACAGGTCGGTTCGAGGAAGCGGCCCAGGTGCTCCGCGTCTTTGCCCAGTACACCAGCGAAGGGATGATCCCCAACCGCTTCGACGATTACACCAACGACCCGAGCTACAACACCGTTGACGCCAGCCTCTGGTTCATTCACGCGGCGTTCGAATACCTGCGTTACAGCAAAGACCAGGAAACCTTCGATCAACTGCTTCGCCCGGCGTGTCAGCACATCGTCGACGGCTACAAGCACGGCACACGCTTTGGCATCAAGATGGACCCTGCGGACGGCCTGATCAAACAAGGCGACCCGACCACGCAGCTGACTTGGATGGACGCCAAGACCAACGGCGTCGTCTTCACGCCGCGTCACGGCAAGGCCGTCGAGATTAACGCGCTCTGGTACCACGCCCTCAAGCTGATCGGCGACGAAAACCTGGCGGCCATGGTGGCCGAGAGTTTCCGCCGCGTGTTCTGGATCAACACCGCCCGCGGGCTGGCGGACCTGAGTAACGAAACCGGCCGGGATGATTCCTGCCGGCCGAATCAGATCTTCGCTGTCAGCCTGCCGAACTCGCCGTTGACCGAAGAGCAGCAGCGGACGGTGGTGGATGTCGTCCGCCGCGAACTGCTAACGCCGTTCGGCCTGCGGACGCTGTCGGCCCACGATCCGAAGTACCAGCCGCGCTACGCCGGCAGCCAGTTCGAGCGAGACCGCAGCTATCACAATGGCGCGATCTGGCCGTGGTTGATCGGCGGGTTCCTTGATGCGCATTTGAAGGTGAACGGGCGCAGCGGTTACGCCATCGAGCAGGCCCGCCGGTGGCTGTCGCCACTGATAGAGTCACTCGAAGACGGCTGTGTCGGGTCTATCTCCGAAATCTACGAAGCCCAACCGCCCCACCGCGCCGTCGGCTGTTTCGCCCAGGCGTGGAGCGTGGCGGAAGTGCTGCGGCTGGCGATTGAATTGGAGATGTAAACGCCGTTCGGCCTGAAGTGCCGCACGACCTCTGGTCCCCTCTCCCTTGTACTCACGGGAGGGGGATAGGGCGAGGGTGAGGGAGAGCGTCAAGTTGCTTCACCCTTTCACACAACATTTTTCCGCCCGACGACGAAAGCCGCCCCGCCTTCACCATCACTGGCCGTCGGCCCTCACCCTAACCCTCTCCCGGGGTACCGGGAGAGGGGATAAAAGCCTGCCCGCCGCCGTTGCGATGATGGCCCTGGCAATGTTTGCCAGCCAAGCATTCGCCCAGACAATTTCCCTGCCATCAACCGCCTACCGCCCCGGCCGCTATCTCCCCTTGCGGATCGAAGCAGCCACCGCGCGCTTGATCGCTGTCAGAGGCGACGGCATTCAAGGGATCGATTGGACCGCACCGGGCCGATCGAGTGTGGTGGTACCGCTTCTGGTTTACGAATCCACCGATCGCCTCAAGCTCACGGTAAATGGAAGTCCGGTCACGCTGGATATGCAACCGCTCGGTGAGGCCGACGTGCCGCCCGGAGCGCTATCGGATTTCTGGACCACGATCGATCCGAAACCCATCGCCTCCGGCTTTGATTTAGCGGCATACGAAGCGGCGGATCTCTGGCAGCCCGAGCGATCCGCGTCCACCCGGCAATGGACGCTAATCGCGCTGGCCGTCACTGTGTTGGTGCTGGGCGTCGCCGTCCACGCCCACCCGAAGCGGCGGACTCTCTGGCTGATGGTGGCCGGGGTCGGGCTGTGCGTTGGGATCAGCCGGATGTACCCGGTCGACGAGCCCCGCCGGTCACTCCCGGCGGACGGGCAGCCCGGCTGGGAATGGACTTGGGCGGCAGCGGTCAAACCGAGGATCGATGTCGAGCCATGGACGCCCGGGCTGCGGTTCGTCCCGCGCTCGCCCGAGCAGCTCAAAACGGCTGATGCGGCGGTCTATTGCGACACCGCCGGCGCTCCGGAAATGATCCGCGCTGCCATCAGCCGCGGCGAGCGGGCGGTCTTCATCCGCTCGCGGCAACCGTAAGAGATTAAGTGCTTTACCGGCCGCTACTTCGCCGCATCCGCCGGCTTCAAGGCGATGAAGGATGCCGGATCTTCCCACTTCGATTCGATAAACGATTTGGTCATATCCACCGTAATCACGCCGTCCGCCCCCTGCGTGAGGGCAAAGCGGTCCAACGGCGACCGGGCCGGGCCATGGGTGGGCATGCCCTTCACATCAAACTCGGCCTTGTGGCAGGGACATTTAAGGCCCTCGGGATTGGCCGGGTTCGGCTTCACTGCACAGCCCTTGTGCGTGCAGACGACCGTCATGGCCACCAGCTTGTCGCCAATATTGGCGACCATCAGCTTCTGCTTGGCGAATTTGTCGTAAAAGCCGGGCTTGGCGAAATCGGCGGTTTTGCCGATTTGCACGCTTTTGGGCAGAGCCGCGGGGGCCTGTCGTTTGGGCTGGTCGCCTTCATCGGCCTGGGCTAAATCGACGCTCATCGCGCAGCAGGCACAAGCCCCGGCCACGAACAATGCCTCACGGCGGGTCAGATCGCTCATCAGTCGTTCTCCTTCGGTCTGGTCGGAAGTCTACCCGTAAGACGTTGCTGCGGTCGAGATATTAACGGCTGAATCAGCGGCTTATTGCCCGACCGGGGCCATTGGCTTGCATCCGTTTTCACTTGCCGCGACACTCGCCCGTCTATGGCCAATGAAACCTTCCCCATCGACCTGAAACAGCTGAAACCCCTGAAGCTGGACCCGAAAAACATGTCGTTGTCGGAGGAAGATTCGGCAACGCTGAAATACAACATTCAGCTCGCCCGCGATGCCATCGTGTTCTTCACCGCCTTGGCCGGCGCTAAGGGCTTGTCCGGCCACACCGGCGGCGCTTACGACACCGTTCCGGAAGTGATGATCATCCGCGCCTTCATCGATGGCGGCGCGCCGATCCTGCCGATTTTCTACGACGAAGCCGGCCACCGCGTGGCCACCCAATACTTGCTGAGCGTTCTCGACGGCCACATGCCCGCCGAGAAGCTGCTGCACTATCGCGAATACAACCAGGGCCTGCCCGGCCACCCGGAAAAGCTGCTGACGCCGGGCGTTGAATTCGCCTCGGGCCGCCTTGGACACATGTGGGCGTTCTGTAACGGCGTCGCCATGGCCAACCCCGGCAAGGCGATCGTCATGCTCGGCTCCGACGGCAGCCAGATGGAAGGCGACAACGCCGAAGCCGCCCGCCTTTCCGTTGGCAAGAAGACCAACGTCAAGTGCCTGATCGACGACAACAACGTCACCATCGGCGGCCACCCGCAAACCTACATGGCCGGCTACGACCTGAGCCGCACCCTCGCCGGGTACGGCCTGGAGATCGAATCGACGCTCGGCGAAGACACCAGCGCCTTGTACGTCAGCCTCTGCCGCGTGTTCGGCGACGACCGCCCGAAGGGCCTGGTCATCTTCCGCAAGATGGCCCCGGGCATCGAAGGCGCCGAAGGCAACCCGCACGCGCACGAAGTGCTGAAGGTCGACACAGCCGTCAAATATCTCGAACAGAACGGCCCGGACGGCAAGTACGCCGCCGCCATCGAGATGCTCAAGACCGCCAAGGGCGACAAGAGTCCGCTGACCTTCAAAGGCAGCAGCGGCGTTGGCAAAAACCGCGACGACTTCGGCAAGGTCGTCAACAAGATCCTCGACAAGATGTCGCCCGAAGATCGCGTGGCCAACATCCGAGTGTTCGACAACGACCTTGAAGGCAGCTGCGGTCTGAATCACATTCACAAGGCGCACCCCGAAGTCTTCGTACAGGCCGGCATCATGGAACGCGGCAATTACTCCGCGGCCTCCGGGTTTGGCGCTCACAAGGGCAAGCAGGGCATCTTCGCGACCTTCAGCGCGTTCCTGGAAATGTGCATCAGCGAAATCACGATGGCCCGGCTGAACTTCAGCAACGTGCTCGCCCACTTCAGCCACAGCGGCGTGGACGACATGGCCGACAACACCTGCCACTTCGGCATCAACAGCATGTTCGCCGACGGCGGCGTGCGGCCCGGCCATGGCGAAGACCTCACCCGTCTCTACTTCCCCTGCGATCAGCACCAGTTCGCCAAGTGCATCAACGATATTTTCTTCGATGAAGGCCTTCGCTTCCTCTTCAGCAACCGCGCCCCCGTGCCGGACATTCTCAAGGAAGACGGCTCGCTGTTCTTCGGCGACGGCTACACGTTCAAAAAGGGCGTCGATGACGTCATCCGCGAAT
>JAQGHK010000578.1 GCA_028288875.1 Phycisphaerales bacterium
TGTCGGCTTCCCGCTGGTGGCCAAAGGATTGCGGCTGGGCATCGTGCGGAAAATCAATCTCCCGACCACCAACTCCGGCCACGCGACGATCGAACTCAGCCCGACGGCGGATTTCGCGAAACTGCGCGAGGTGCTGGTGGTGGATCGGTGAAGCAGCTAACGGCTGACGGCTAGCGGCTGACGGCTAAAGAACATACAAAGGCGCTCGCGACGATTCGTCTTCAGCTGTCCGCTGTTAGCCGTCAGCCGTCAGCTGCTCCCCATGCGTTGGCTCCCCTACATCCTCCTCGCCTACGTGATGCTCGGCCTGCAGATCGGCCTGGGCGGGCTGCCGCGCGCGGGGGCGGTGAACTTTGTGCTGATCGCGGCGGTGTTCGTGTCGTTGAACGCGACGCGATCGATCGCCGTACCGGCCTGCTTCGGCCTGGGGCTGCTGCAGGATCTGGCCAGCATCGGGCCGATCGGCACGTATGCGCTGATTTATTCGATCGTCGCCATGCTAATCGCCGGCACGGATCGCGCCCTCTCGGCGGAGCACCCGCTGACGCACTTCGTCATCACCCTGGCCGGCGGGATCGTGACGTCGATTGTGCTCTGGCTGCACGGGAAGCTGGCCCGGTACGGCGTGAGCTCGCCGATGTCGCTGACGATGGTGAGCGCGTTTTATTCCGCGGTGGTGGCGATGCCGGCGCTGTGGGTGCTGAATCGGATGCGGAAATACTTCCGCTTCCGCATCGGTCAGCGGCGCTAGTCGGATTCTTCAAACTCAAACACCCGTTTCCCCATCACGATGGGCCGCTTCTGGCCGACGTTGAGGAGTAGGCCGATGCTGAGGTAGCTGGCGATCAGGCTGCTGCCGCCGCTGCTGACGAAGGGGAGGGTGACGCCGGTGACGGGCATGAGTTTGGTCACCACCAGCAGGTTCACGAACGCCTGCCCGGCCAGCATGGCGACGATGCCGACGGCCACTAGGCGGCCGAAGGGTTCGCGCGTGCTTCCGCCGATTTCGATGGCAACGACGAAAATCACGCCGTACGCGGCGATCGTCAGCAGGCTGCCGACCAGGCCGAACTGTTCGCCGATGAGGGCGAAGATCATGTCATTGCTGCGCTCGGGAATGCGCCGCCCGGCGGGAATGTTCATCGGCCCTTTGCCGAAGAGGCCGCCGCTGCCGATGGCGATCAGGGCCTTCTGCTGCTGCATGCCGGTGCCTTCGAGCATTTCGGGATCGTCGCTGAACATCGCATAGACGCGGTCGCGCTGGTAATTCTTGATCAGGCTCGGCCCGTGCGAAAACACCGGCACGCCGGGCAAGCCACTCAGCCAGATCAGCGGCCCGCACGCGAACGCTAATCCCGCGACGCCGAGCAAGTGCCGCAGCTTCGCCCCCGCGGCGAAGAGCATGGCGAACAGCGTCGGGATGAAGATCAGGGCCGTGCCTAGATCCGGCTGCTTGAGGATCAGCAGCATCGGCCCCGCCGCCAAAAGAAACGGCGGCAATAGGCCGGCGGCCGTGCGGTAGTTGGAGCGCCAGCGCAGGTACCGCGCCATCACCATCACGAAGGCCACTTTCATCAACTCCGACGGCTGGAGACTGAACGGGCCGAAGTCGATCCAGTTGAATGCGCCGTTGCGATTGGTGACGCCGGGAACGCGCACAACGCTGCCGACGATCGTGTACAGAATCAGCACCGCCGAGCCGCTGTAAAAGACGATGCCGTACGTGCCGATGATGCGGTAATCGACCATCTGAAAGAGCACGAGGCAGCCTGTGGCGATCGCGAAGAAGATGAGCTGCTTCTTCCCGGCGGCCGGGCTGTCGGCGTAGATGGAAATGACACCGAGTGCCGTGAGAAACGCTACCGCCGCCAGCATCGGCCAGACGCGCGAGAGGGAAAGTTGGCGGATGAAACGGAGCATGACGGGCAAAAACTCCGAATGACGAAATCAGTAGGACGAAGGAAAGTGTTTAACCACGGAGGACACGGAGAGCACGGAGAAGAGAGAAAGATTGAACGCAAAGTCACAGAGAATACAGAGAAGAGCAAACAAGGTGGCTGTGTTCTTTCTTCTTTACGACTCTGCGTTCAGAAGCTGTTCTCTTTTTCCTCCGTGTACTCCGTGCCCTCCGTGGTTCCATCTCTTTCGGATTTCTGATTTCGTCATTCGGGTTTATTCCCCAGCAGGTCGCCCGACATCGTCGGCGATTGCCCGTACGCTGCAGCCGCGAAGATTCGGCGTTTGCCGACGAGCACTTCGATCGGCTGTTTCGGGTGAATCGGGCCGGCCGTGTTGGGCCAATAGCAATCGCGGACGCGGCGGTCGCTGGCGACATCTGGGACGTCGTCGAGCGTGACGCCGACGAGTTTGGAAAACGGCGCCAGCGGCGATTGCCGGACCGACACCACCGTCGCCCGCCGCGGCTCGGCCGTCTTGTAGGCGCGGATGGCGCCGGCGCGTTTGATGATCGCCAGGATGCCGCACAGCACGGCCACCGCGCCGCAGAGCAGCGGCGTCACCATCACCAGGGCCAGGGGGGCTGGCTCGGTGCGCTCGGTCCAGTATTCGGGTTTGGCCGGGTCGATGTGGATGTGCAGCACGTCCTTGGCCGAGAGCTTTTTCCCCGGCTGGCGCGGCAGATCGTTCCAGGCCTCTAGCGGCGTCGTTGAATTCGGCGGCGTGTAGCGCAGCGCGACATACAGCGCCTCGTCGCGATTGCCCTCACGCCCCAGGCTGCGGCCGATGTAGAAGACTTCGCCGTTGACCGGCGTGCCGTTTTCGATCACCCATTTCTCGTGCCGCCAGTCGCCCCAGCGTGTGGCCACCAGCGCCACGGCCGCCACGATCAGCACCAATGTCAGAAACGTCCACGGCCGAACGCACAGTTCGCCCCAGGCGCGGCGGCGGACAAGAGCTGTCATCGGGCGGCGGTCAGTCATGTATTGAGAATCTAACCGAGACGTGGAAGGCGGAATAGGACGCCATTACCTGCCGGCGACGTAACCTTCGTCCTTACAGGCTTCGACGAGCTTGCGGACGACACTGCCGGCCGCCGGTCCGCCGCCGCCGCCGTATTCGACCAAAACGGCAAACGCGACGGTGGGATGATCCACCGGTGCGAAGCCGATCATCCACCCGTGGGCGGGCAGCGTTTTTTCGTCCGACCCGATGTAGCGGTACCACGGTGCCCGCGGATTGGGCGAATCGTGTGTGCCGATCGCCACTTCGTCGTGCATGAACTTCCCGTTCTCATCCTTGAGCCGCATCAGATTGACATCGTCACGCAAAAACGGGCGAAGCGGACGGGTCTGGGCGGAACCGGTTTTGGCGGCAACCATTACGTCTTCCAAGCGAGCTTGGCGTCCTGTGCCGGCATCGGAATTGACCACTTCGTCCATGCCCTGACGGGCTTCGGCGAGCGCGCCCTGGTTGAGGTGCAGATCGACATGATCGCGCGCCTCGCCCGCCTTAAGCGTTGGCCGCAGCCCAATCCCGCCGCGGGCGATGATTGCCGCGACATTAGCCATCTGGAGCGGCGTTGCCTCGACATAGCTCTCGCCGATGCCTGCACTGCACAGCACGCCGATGCGCTCGTGAGCCGGGCCTTGCCATTCATCAGGCAGTGTGCCCGCATATTCTGGCAACCCAACGCCGACCGGCGCACCGAGCCCGAACTTTTTAAATCCTTCCGTCAACCGATCCATGCCAAGCCGTGCGGCCAGCTCTTCGTGAAAGACATTGCAGGATCGCTGAAGTGCGTCGGGGAATGTCAGATCGTCGGTCGGGTGCGGATATTCCAGCGTGTGGTGCGTGAAGGGGCCGCCTTTGATGCGGGCCGTCCAGCAGCGGCCCCATTTCTTGATCGTGACGCCGTCGAGCACCAGAAAGCCGTCACAGTGAATGGTGTCATGCAGCCCGAACACGCCGTCCGTGATCGCCGTGATGCCGACGATCGGCTTGACGGTGCTTCCCGGCTCGGCCGGCAGCATGGTGGCGCGGTTCAGCATGGGGCGGTTGATCTGGTCACGGATCAGCCTCGGGTAGTCTTCGTCAAAACGGTTCAGGTCGTAGGTCGGGTACGACGCCATCGCGCGGATTTCGCCAGTGGCCACGTCGATGACCACAGCGGCCCCGGGCATCGGCATCTCTGTTTTGGGAACGGGCGCGCCCGCCTGGAACATTACGGTCTCGAACGCCGCCTCTACCTTTTTCTGCAGTTCGATATCCAGCGTGGTGTAGACGTCTTGCCCCGGGACGGGGTCGCTGATCTGAGCGGACGATTCGTCGTCGGTGTCGCCCGTCGTTTCCAGCCCGCGCGTGCCGCGGAGTTGTGGCTCGAGCAATTTCTCTAGCCCTTCGCGCCCGATGTCGTCGGTGGCGGTGTACTTCACGAGCTTTTCGTCGCGCCGCGGGTCGGCGACGAGGTCTTCTGACATGACCTTCGCCACGCGGCCTATGGTCTGGCAAGCAGCCTCCTTTTGCGGGTAAAGGCGAATCACGCCCTCGCGCAGCAGCAGGCCGGGATAATTGCCGGCGCGGCGGGCGAGTTCGTTGCGCAGGCCGTAGTCGATGTTCGGGAGAATGATGTGGGCGTCACGCTCTTCGCTGACGTGAACATCAAAGCTGTCCAGCTCGGCCGGGCCGGCGCCGAGCAGGCGGCTCCAGAAGGATGGCTGCCTGGCGGTTTTGTCGGCGTCGTTGTACTTGCGGTACCAGAGCAGCCGCCGGCGGGTCTCCACCCGGCGGACGATCTGCCGGCGGATCTCGTCCATCTGCTCGTCCGTCTGCTTCGACAGGATGGCAAGCTCGTGCCACATCGTGTCAATGTCCGCTTTCACCTGCTGGGCTTCGGCGGCGAGCAGGGTTTTGCGCTGGCTCAGCGGCAGGTCGGCGTAGTTCTCCAGCCGCTTGCGCAGCCGGCCGCGGGCGATGCTGTTGAGCCACTTGCCTTCGTCAGTGTTCGGGGCCCACTTGGTGTCATGGCTGGCGGCGATGGCGTAGTACTGCACGCAGGCATCAATGCACGGCTGATCGACGGCCAGCTCACGGCCTTTCACATCCAGAATGCGGCCACGGACGGTGGGGATCTCGCGCTCGTCGGTCAGCGCGTCTTCGGACTGCTTGGTCCACTTCGCCTGCCCGACCACCTGCAGCGAGAACGACCGCAGCACCAGTGCGCAGCAGACGATGGTGAGGACGATCAATAAGACGTGTAAGCGGCGTTCGAACATCCTTGTCCGTTTCGTTACAGGTTCCGCGATACCGATTTGAAAATCGCTTCGACGATCGTGTCGTAAGCGGCTTCGCTTGCGAAGCGGTCTTCGCGGAAAACGCTTCGCAAGCGAAGCCGCTTACAACCCCGCGTTGACCGCACCGAACTAACGACGCAGTTATACCGAATCCAGACCCCGA
>JAQGHK010000583.1 GCA_028288875.1 Phycisphaerales bacterium
TGTCGGCTTCAACCCGCGCAGCGCTCTCGCCGCGTTGTCGTGATAGATCTTCTTCAGCACGAGGTCCGGCAGGTAGGCGCCGTAAATTCGCCAGTCGCCTTCGGTCGGGAACGGGTTGTCGTAGTAATCGAAGTACTCGTCGTCGGTCTCCAGATAGCGGTAGTAAATCAGCTCGCGCGGCTGATCAATCCGCCCCGGATAGCGGTCCGTGCCGAAGCAGACCCGGTCCTGATACTTGATCAGAAACTTCCGTCCCGAGTACGGCTGCCGCCCCAGTTCCGGAACGCGGCCACTAATGTCGACGAACAGATTCGGATACGTGTCCAGCCACTTCGACAGCTTGCCCAAGTCCTCGCCGCTGTTGGCCAAGTGGGCACTGATGAACACCGTATTCGGATGCCGGCCGATCATGCGGGTGTGCTCGTCGAGCACTTGCTCGTACGTCGGAAAGCCCGGCCGCGCGAAGTCCCAGTCCGGGTGACGCTGTAGTTGCATCCACCGTTCGTTGTTTCGATCGATCGGCTTGAAGAATGCACTCGGATCGCTCGAATGAATCAGCACGGGCATGTGCAGCCGGCCGCAGGCTTCCCAAGCCGGGTCCAGCCGCGGGTCATCGACGGCCACGCGTTTGCCAGATTTATCTTTGACTGTCAGGCCAAGGTTTTTGAACACCTTCAGCCCAGCCGCGCCCTTCGCGTGCGCGGCCTCCAGATACTTCACGACATCGGTCGCAAAGGTCGGATCATCGATATGTGAGAAATCGAGATTGCAGAACACCAACAGCCGCTCCTTCGACGCCGCCTGGCACGCGGCCAGCATCTTGTCCAAGTCCGGCCCGAAGCCGCCGCTGAGGTTGACGGCCCGCTCTTCGCCAAGCTTGTCCATCGCGCGCAGGAGCTGCTGCGGGTCCTGCTTCAGCGACCAGTGACAGTGCACGTCGATGACAGGAAACTTCGGGTGCGTGACCACCGTCTGCTTGTTGACCAAGGCCGACTCAGGCTTGTAGTCGAGCATCAACTGGTCGTCGACGTACACGGCCACGCCGGCACGCTCGCCGGGCTTGGTGGTCGGTGCGCTGAACTCCGATTTGGCGATCGATGACGCGGGCCGGGACTTCGGCAAT
Organism: Phycisphaerales bacterium; assembly: GCA_028288875.1. Lineage (GTDB taxonomy): Bacteria > Planctomycetota > Phycisphaerae > Tepidisphaerales > Tepidisphaeraceae > RYN-431. The sequence goes on from JAQGHK010000583.1 coordinate 1,124, forward strand.
GCCGGCGGGCCGCCGTGCTGGCACCCAGCAAGCAAGGTGAGCAACAGTGCGATAACCGACCCGGCCGATGGACGCCAAACGAATTGCACGCGACCAAGTGTAGCGACGAATGTTGGCGGCGTGTTAGAGCCAACTACTTCATCGCATCGGCGATCGCCTGCTCAATTCGACCTTCCGCCAGCGATGCGCCGTAGAACGTCAGGTGGTCGTCATCCATGTAGACGACTTGTTTGCCGTCCAGAACACGGGTTTGCGTGCCGTGGTCGTAGAGATCGAACGTGGGAACGATCGTGACATTCGGATGCGTGGCGGCCAGCGTCTTGAGCATGTCGCCGCCGCGCTTCACTTTGTCGGCGTTGGCGACATCGTAATATTGCGTTTCATCGCCATGCGGTGTGAAGCCTTTGTAGCAGAGGTAATCCAGCACGTTGCGGTTGCCAATCGGCAGTTCCGGCGGCTGTTCGATCAGCAGCACGTGCTCGGCGTTGGCCGACACGTAATCGATGAACTGCTGCAGTTCCTTCGGCCACTTCACGCTCCAGCGTGATGCCACAACGACTACCTTCGGGTGCCATTGCGCGAGCAACTTGATACGGGCCTTGTCGTACTTCAGCACGTTTTCGGGCGAGATGTACGGCGGCGTTTTCTGCTTCGTCGGCGGAACGGTGAAGAACGGATTCACGCCGCTCATTACCCAGAACGAGGCCGGGAGATTCAGCTTGTCGGTGGCAACGCGGACGACGGGCGCCCAGAACGTGGCGTGCGAGTCGCCGAGGACGACGACCTTTGGATCACCCTCGCCCGTACGAAGGCCGCCGTCGACGAAGGCGGTCTTGCTGACCTGCGCCGGCAGCAGGTTCATCGTGTCCCACGTGTGATCGATCGGCGGGGCCGTGGGATTGCTGTCGTAGGCGCGGATGTAGAGTTGTGGCTTCTCGAAGGCGCTGGTGTCGTAATGGCGAGGCGAAACCGCCAAGGCGATCGCGATGCCGGCCGTCGCCAGCAGGCCCACGATCATGTACGGCACGATCTTCTTCGCGTGCCGCGTCGGCGTTTCCACCAGGTAGTACGACAGCACCGCCAGCACGGTCATCAAAATCACGGCCTGCCACGCCGGCAGATCCTTGTTCATGTAGAGCGGGAACACGATCACCGGCCAGTGCCACAGATACAGCGAGTACGAAATCTTCCCAATGAACACGGCCACCGGATTTGCCAGCATCGCAAAGGCCGGGCCGCTGCGGGCGAATGCGATCACCATCGTTGCGCCCAGCACCGCCTGCATCGCGCCAAGGCTGAACTGATTGATGCCGAACTTCGGAGTCTTCAATGTCGGCAGCATGAAATACGACAGGATGATCAGCGCGAGCCCGATCAGCCCCAGCGCCGCCTGCCAGCGGCCCTTGGCCCGCACGCCGATGACGGCCAGCGCGCAGCCTGCAGCCAGTTCCCACGCCCGCGTCGGCAGCAGGTAGAACGCCGCTTCAGGATTCTTCGGCACCGCGCAAAGGAACGCCGCCAGCGAAGCCACCAGCACCGTCATCACCACGCCCAGCAGATGCTTCGGCGAAAGCTTGTACACCACCCAAATCGCCGGCGGGACGAACAGGTAGAACTGTTCCTCGACGGCCAGCGACCACATGTGCAAAAACGGCGATTGCCCCGCCGCCATGCCCCAGTAATCACCGACGAACTTCCAGAAATAGATGTTTGCGCCCGACAGCAGCGCCCAGGCCGACTGCCGATAAATGCCGGCTTGGTCCGGTCGATAGACGAAGAACGCCGTGAACAACAGAGATGCGATCGTCACCGCCAGCATCGCCGGCATGATGCGCCGAATGCGGCGGGCCCAGAATTTGCTGAACGAGAACGAGCCAGCGTCGGCCTCCTGCTTCACGATCGACGTGATCTGAAAACCGCTGATGACAAAATAGACGTCGACGCCGAGGCTGCCCCCGCCGAAACCCTTCGCGTGCAAGTGAAACAGGATGACAGGGATGACGGCGAACGCGCGCAGCCCGTCGATCTCCGGCCGATAACCGAGTTTCGCGTCCGCCTTCACCGCGGTGGCGGCGTGCGGCGTGGATACATCAAGGCCAGACGTCGGAATTGCAGTATTTGCCATGGTCACGCGATCACCCTTTAGAGCGCTATCGACCGAAGCGACAGACGCTCTTTAGGTCATTGTCGCGCCGCAGGCGAGGGAATCTAGCAAAATGAGGCGGAAGCGGCATTCCCGCGCACGCGTGGCGGCGGGCGTGCGTCGCCGGCTGGTTTTCTTATACTCGCCGGTTCGAAACGTCGAACGCGAAAAGGAATCACCATGGCCGCTGCAACCAAGACCAACCCGAAGAAGATCGTCCTCGCCTACTCCGGCGGCCTGGATACCAGCGTCATCCTCCCGTGGCTCAAGGAACGCTACCCCGGCGTGAAGCTGGTGGCCTTCGCGTGCGAGCTCGGGCAAGGCGATGAACTCAGCGGCATCGAGAAGAAGGCTTACGCCAGCGGGGCCGATGAAGTGATCGTCGCCGACCTGAAGCAGGAGTTTGCGGAAAAATACTGCTTCCCGATGCTGCGGGCCCACGCGATTTACGAGCAGGACTATCTGCTCGGCACGAGCATCGCCCGCCCGCTCATCGCCGCGAAGCAGGTGGAAGCCGCCCGCACGACGGGCGCTGATGCCGTCGGCCATGGTGCCACCGGCAAGGGGAACGATCAGGTTCGCTTCGAACTCACCTACATGGCCCTCGCGCCGGACCTGCAGATCATCTCGCCTTGGAAAGACCCGACCTTCGAACTGCGCGACCGCGAAAGCGCGATCGACTACGCGATCAAGCACAACATACCGATCACCGCCAGCAAGAAGAAGATTTACAGCCAGGACCGCAACCTGTGGCACATCAGCCATGAAGGCGCGGAGATCGAACACCCGGACAGTGAGCCGAACTGGGACGCCTGCCTGACGATGACCAGCCCGATCGCCAAGACGCCGGACGAAAGCGCGGTCGTGGAAATCGGCTTTGAAAATGGCAACCCCGTCAGCATCGACGGCAAGTCGATGGCCGGTCATGAGTTGATCGCCGCGCTGAACAACGTCGGCGGCCGGCACGGCGTCGGCGTTGCCCTGCTCGTCGAAAACCGCCTCGTCGGCATGAAGAGCCGCGGCGTGTACGAAACCCCCGGCGGCACCATCTTGTACGAAGCCCACAAGGCCCTCGAACAGCTCTGCATCGAGCGCGACACGCTGCACTTCAAGCAGCAGATCGCCCTGAAGTACGCCGAGATCGTCTACAACGGCCAATGGTTTCACCCGCTGCGCGAGAGCCTGCAGGCGTTCATCGACCACACCAACGCCGCCGTCACCGGCACGGCCAAGGTCCGCCTGTTCAAAGGCCGCGCCTACGCCATCGGCGCGACCAGCCCGAACACCCTGTACGACCCCCAGCTGGCCAGCTTCAGCATGGAAGGCTACGACGTCACCGCCGCCCGCGGTTTCATCGATTTATTCGGCCTGCCAATGAAGGTGGCGCAGCAGGCGAAGAAGTGGTGAACCTGAAGTTCGATGGCAATGCCGTCCGGTAAATCCGAATCAGCGATCGAGCGGCATCGTCGACTTGCCCGGGCTTGGGCCTGCGTCATTGTTTGCTTCGCGACGCAAGCTCATTTGGCTACGCGAGCCGTTGAGATTTACACCCACGCCATGCCGGCTTGGGACGTGCAGGCTGCGATATTTCCGCTCGAATATGTCCCTGGCGGGGCCATCTGTATATTCGCTGCTTTCTGGGCGGGCAGATTGTTCCGAAGCAAAACTTCATCGATTCGCGAAAATACAATGACAGCCGTCGGCTAGATCACCTCGGCCGTCCCACCACTTTGTAGCGACTCCAGATCACCCCACCGCGCAGTTTCTTCGTGCTGCGGAGCTTCAACGTCGCGGCCGCCATTTTCGGGGCGTTACCGGGGATGTCGAAGATGCTCTGGATGCCTTTGCCGCCGTCGACGATGGGGATGGTGAGGTGGCTGATTTCGTCGACCAGGCCGGCGTGGAGCATGGCGCCGTTGAAGGAGCCGCCGCCTTCGAGCATCAGTTTCTTCAGGCCGAAGTGTTTGACGATCTTGTCCAGGGCGGTCTTCAGATCGATCGTTTTCTCGCCGCAGAACAGGTAGCTGACGCCGGCGGACAGCAGGTGGGCTAAGTACGCGTTGCCGGCCTTTTCGGTGACGAGCAGGACGAC
>JAQGHK010000655.1 GCA_028288875.1 Phycisphaerales bacterium
GCCAGCACGCGATCCGTGATCGGATCGCGCTTCACTTCGCGATAGACCGTATCGCGTTCTACCGGCGTGCGCCCGGCTTCGCGGACGAGGCGCTGGATGTCTTTGACGTGCATCTCCTGATGCGTGCCGTGGCCTAGACTTCCTTCACCTTGGCGCTTGGTGATGTCGTACCAGACGACCGTGCCGTCCAGATCGTTGCAGCCGTAGTGCAGGGCGATCTGGCTGAGGTGCATCGTCTGCATGATCCAGAACGCCTTGATGCTGCCCACATTGGGGACCATCAGGCGGGCGAGGGCGAGCGTCTTCAGATCCAGCAGGCCGGTGGGGCCTGGGAGATTGCCGAGTTCGCTTTGATCGGGGATGAAACTGAGCGGGATGATGCAGTTGAAAAAGGCCGCGCCGCGGGCGAGGGATTCGGCCTGCAACTCTCGCAACTTGATCAGATGCCGCACGCGCTCCGCTGGTGTTTCGACGTGGCCGTAGAGCATCGTGGCATTCGTAAACAGGCCCAGTTCGTGCGCGGTGCGGTGGACGTCGAACCATTTTTCTTCGCGGACTTTGCCTTTGAAGACTTCGTCGTGGACGCGGTCGTCGAAGATTTCAGCGCCGCCGCCGGGCAGACTGCCGAGGCCGGCTTCCTTCAGGGCGATCAGCACGTCGCGCACGCTCATCTTCGCGACGCGGCTGAGGTGCACGATCTCGATGGCGGTGAACGCCTTGATGTGCAGCTCCGGACATTCGGCGCGAATGCCGACCAGCATCTGGGTGTAGTAATCGAACTTCAACCACGGATGCAGCCCGCCGACAATATGGACTTCCGTTGCCCCATGCTCGGCGGCCGTCTTGGCGGCGGCGATGCATTCGTCGATGCCCATCTCGTACGCGCCGCTTTCGCCGCGCTTGCGGTAGAAGCTGCAGAACTTGCAGGAGAGGGCACAGACGTTGGTGTAATTGATGTGGCGATTGCGATTGTAGTAAACGACATCACCGTGCATTTTTTCGGTGACGAAGTTCGCAAGCCGGCCGACGCCGTGGAGATCGGGCGTGGTGGCGATGGTCAGCCCGTCGGCCGCATCGAGCCACACGCCGGCCAGCACCTTCTCGGCGATGGGGCGAAGGGCGGGGTCAGAGACTTTGAGGGCGGACGCGTCCATAGTGCTCGATTATAGCGATTTTCCGGCAGGTTTGGTCGTTGTCTGTAGTTCTGAAAGCTTCAGTGAGACCGTAGCACGTCGATAAGCCCACCCGCGCCGATCAGCAGGCTGATGATGCCGTTGAGGGTGAAGAATGCGAGATTGATCTTCGATAGATCGGTCGGCTTCACGACGAGGTGCTCCACGACCAGCAGCACGCCCGCGACGGCGACCGCGGCAAAGTAGAACGTTGCCAGTTGTGGTGAACGTAGGCCTAGCGCGACCAGCAGGCCGAGGCAGGCGACGTGGGAGAGGCGGGCGATCCAGAGCGATCGGCCGACGCCGGCGTCGGCGGGCATGCTGTGCACGCCGGTGGAGCGATCGCTCGCGACGTCCTGGCAGGCGTAGAGAATGTCGAAGCCGGCGGTCCAGAGCAGGACGGCGCCCGCCATCAGGAATGGCTCGATGGCGACGTGGCCGGCGATGGCGATCCAGGCACAGACTGGGGCGAGGGCGAGGGATGCGCCGAGGTAATAGTGGCAGAGCCGCGAGAAGCGCTTGATGAATGGGTAGGTGCAGATGAACGCGAGAACGGGGAGGGACGCGATCAGCGGAATCCAGTTTTGGTAGAACACGCCGAAGAGGGCAGTGGTCCCGATGAAGGCGGCTGCGCAAGCGAGGATTGTGGCTCGTACGAATGATTTGGAGAGTTTTCCACCCGGAATTGCGCGGCGGGCGGTGCGCGGGTTGATGGCGTCGAGGTCTGCGTCCAGCAGGCGGTTCGCGCTCATCGCCGCGGTGCGGGCGAGGACCATGCATGCCAGGATCAGCAGAATCTGCCCAATTTTGGGCATCGCTCCTTCGGCGGCCATGAATGTGGCCAGGATTGCCCAGGGGAGCGCGAAGACCGAGTGCGTCAGTTTGATGTCGGCCGCGAGCGCACCGATGCGATCAATGAAGCGGTCGGACGTGGGCGAGGCCGTCAGCGGGGCGGTCATGTCGGTTCCTTTACGAATCGGATGGCCAGGTGCGGCGGGCAATAGACGCCGACCTTGGCGGTGCTCAGGTGCGGATCGGAATCGCGCTTGGCAGGTTTGGTGTCGATGAGCGCGATGGTGACGAGGCCGATCTTCGCTTCGCTGCCGACGCCGATCTCGCAGGCTTTGTGGATCGGTCCGCCGTCTTCCGGTCCGCCGATGATCTGGCCGCGCAGCACGACGCGGATGCCGGCGGGGTCGATGTCGGTGATCGCGAATCGCAGGCTGTCACCGACGGCCGTCCATTGATCGGGTTGGATACGCAGGGTCTGCATAAGAATGCAATTCTAAACGAAACGCCTCAAACGATCTTCACCGGCGGGCGAAGATTCTTGGGATCCCAGCGAGTGTCGAAACTGTGTTTTACGCCGACCAGATCTAACATTTTGCCGGCGACAAAATCGATTACCTCGGCGACGGTCGTCGGGTTCAGGTAATAGCCGGGGTTGCAGGGGGCGATGATCACGCCGGCGTCGGTGAGGATTTTGTAGGCCGTCACGTCCATCGGTGAGAGGGGCATTTCGCGGTGGGCGATGATGAGCTTGCGCCGCTCCTTGAGCGCCACCGCGGCGGCGCGGCAGATGAGATTATCGCCCAGCCCGGCAGCCACCTGGCATAGCGTGTTGCTGCTGGCGGGGATGATGACCATGCCGTCGTGAAGGAAGCTGCCGCTGGCGATTTTCGCGCCGACGTCGTTGTAGTTGTAGAGGGTGATCGTGTGGTTGTCCGTGCCGGCCAGCATGGTCAGGTCGATCGCTTCCATGCCGAGTTCGTCATGGAGCAGGCGACGCCCGAGCGGGCTGACGACAAGGTGCACATTCACGCCGGCGGCGACGAGGCCTTGGATGAACCGCTGGGCGTAAAGCGCGCCGCTGGCGCCGGTGATGGCAGTGACGATATCCATGTGCTTCATCATACGGGATGCGGGTCGTTCAGAACTTTCAATTCAGGTGGCGAGGTCGATCGATGGCGGCGTTCATAAGTGCGAAAAAAGGGGCGAATCTTGCTCCGAATATTTGCAAACTCGCAGCGCCGGTAAGTGCAGGGCTGGCCGGGAGTAGGGCGGAAAAGAGGGGTGTCGCGGCCGTACGGAGCTTGCCTAGACCGCCATGCGATTTATGGCTGTCGCTTGCGCGGTCGTCTTGCTTGAGGAAGGCGATTACGCAAGCGACGCTTCGGTCCTGCGGGCGATGGTGCTGTGCTCCTTCGATTGGTATGCCCGGGAGAGGATCAGGGTGAGGGCTTCCGACCATCGTGGTCGCCGACGAAAATGGATTGCGATGTTTAAGCATCTTGCGCTTCATGCGGTTTGAATGGGCGGCGTAAGAAGCCCTCACCCTGCCCGCGTGCCTGCGGCGCCTCCCGGCCCTACCGGGAGAGGGAATTATCCGTCCGGCCCGGGTGTTTGGGGGCGGGCGTTCGGCTTCAGTAATGCTACCGCCGTGCGCGGGGAAATGCGGCCAAAAAGCAGGCGGATTTCAGTTTTTTACGCCGCGATAGGCGACGCAGACGCCGAAGGTCATCGGCTTCTGGGTGATGGCCGTGAAGCCCGCATCGGCCAGGTGTTTGGCCATCTGGTCGCGGGTCATGAACGTCTTCACGCTCTTGGGCAGGTAGGCGTACGCGCCGCTTTTATCGCGGCTGATCCACGTGGCGGTGCGCGGCATCACTTGGCCGGTGTAGAAGCGGTTGAGCGCGCGGATGACGGGGTTCGACGGCTCGGAAAATTCCAGCACGATCACCCGGCCACCGGGCCGAAGCACGCGGTAAAACTCGGCCAACGCGGCGTCGACGTTTTGAACATTGCGGATCCCGAAGGCGATGCTCACCACGTCGCAGCAGGCGTCCGGGAGCGGCAGCTGTTGGGCGTCGCCGTTCAGCCAGAGCATTCCGTCATCGGCCGTAAAAGTCTCGCCGCGCACCAAAACAATATTGCTTCGCAGCCCTTTCTGAACCGCCAGCGGGAGCATCTCATAGGTGAAATCGATGCCGATGACTTGGACCGCCGGGGCCTGACGATCGCGAAAGCTCAATGCGAGTTGACGGTAGAACGCTAACGCGAGATCGCCGGTGCCGCAGGCCACATCGACGACGGTGTCTGTCGGTTTGAGTTCTGCGATTTTCACCGCCGCCTTCCGCCATGCCTGATCGCGTCCGAAGCTGTGCAGCCGGTTGTTCAGGTCATAGCTGGGAGCGATGGCGGCAAACATGTCGCGCACGCGGCGGCGCTTGTCGGCCACGGTGTGCGGGCTGTCGAGCAGATCGTTTGACCAAGCGGGCGAAGCGGCCGGCGCACCGGCAGGCGAGCGAGCGGGCGGGGCAGGGCGCGAATCTACGGACGCATCGGACATGACGGCCATCTTACGCGATCAATCGCGGCCGTCATTTTCAAAACGTTCGCGATCCCAGCCCTGCTCTTCGTCCGCGCGGAGTTCGATCAGGATGTCGGAATAGTCGGCGTCATCGAGCTCGAACCATTCGGGAATCTGCGCGGCCGTCGTCCCACGCCATTTCGGCCAGCTTGGCGAGGACCTTTTCACGGAGAAACGGGTCGGTGATGTGGTAGATACGGACCATTGTCGGCGGTGCAGAAAGGTCAAACGCCACGTGTAGCGGCGAGCATGCTCGCCGGCTACACGTGCCGCGGGGACGTTGTATTTGGATTCCTACTTCGACGCCACAGCGGCGGGCTGGCTCGTCGCCGGTTCGTGCAGGGCGTAGCTGAAGCCGATGCTTTCATCGATCCGGCGGACGAAATCCCACTGCTTCTTGTAGTCGGCTGGGACGAACTTCGATTTGCCTTCAGCGGCGAAGGACTTCTCCAGGCCGGTGCCTTTCCAGTCGAAGCCGGTGAGGACGGCCTTGATCTTGGCGGCCAGTTCGGGCTTCAGGATCGAGGCGTAACCGACGGCGGCGCCGGGGAAGGTTTCGTCGGAGGTGTAGATCACCTTGTAATCGCTGGCGGCGATGTGGCCGTCACCGGTTTCACGCTTGAGCACGTCGCCGGCGACGGCGGCGGCTTCGAAGCTCTTGTTCTTGATGCCGGCGATCGATTGAATGTGGCCTTGCGAATAGCGGATCAGGTAATCGGTCGGCGGCCGCAGGTTGTTTTCCCGCAGGCGAACCAGCGGGGCCTTGTAGCCGCTGTTGCTGTTCGGTTCGGTGAGGGCAAGTTCATGGCCGCGGAGGTCAGTGATCTTGGCGATCGGCGAATTCGGCTGGGCGATGATCTCCATGTGATAGCCGGCGTTGCCATCGCTATCGGCCAACTGGCTGACCGGCACGAAGCCGGCGGTGCAGACGCCGATGGGAACCGAGCCGGTGTTCAGGCCAGCGATGTGCAGCTTGCCGTCGCGCAGGTCGCGCAGTTCATCTTCGCCGCTGCTGTAGCTGGCGTATTCGACCGGCTTGCCCGTGGCTGTGCTAATGGCGGCCATCAGCTCTTTGAAGGCGATCTTGAAATCAGCGTCGTCTTCGACGGCGACATAGCTGAACTTCAGGGTCGGCGGGTCGATCTGCTTGGACGCATCCGTGGGCGCGTCGGCGACAAGGTCGCCGTCGGCATCGGTGTAGCGCGCGTCGAGCGCATTGCGCGCGGCCGGATTATCCAGGCCGGTCATGCGCCGGTACATCGCTTCCTGTTCGGCGGTACCTTCTTTGACGTTGGACACCTGTTGCTTGTAGACGACGCCGAAGACGGCGACCGCCAATGCAATCAAGGCGATAATCAACGCTGCCGTGCTCGCCGCTTTTCCGCTTCGTGCTCGCATCATCGGGCCCCTTCGCTCTCAAGGTTGGTAGGTGGCGATTGTAACGAAAACCCGCCATGCGTCGCTAGACGAACCGGAATTTAGTGGGAACGGGCCACGTTTTTGGCGGCGGCTAGGCCGTCAATTGGGGTTTGTCCGTCCGGCAAGGCTGGCGACCATGGTGATCAGTTCCGCCGGTTCGACGGGCTTGGGAATGTGCATCTGGAAGCCCGCGATCACGCTGCGCATGCGGTCTTCGCTGCGCGCATAGGCGGTAAGGGCGATGGCGGGCGTCTGGCCCCCACGATCGCGGGAAAGCGCCCGGATGCGGCGGATCAGGCTATATCCGTCCTCGCCGGGCATGCCGATATCGCTGACAATGACGTCAAACGGCCCGACCGTCTGAAGGCATTCCAAGGCTTCGGACGCGCTACCGGCCATCTGCACCTTAGCGTGGCAATCTTCCAATAGGCGGCGGACGAGGGCGCGGGCGTCGGGCTCGTCGTCGATAACCAGGACGCGGATGCCTTCGATCCGGACACACGCGTCGTGGGGAATACCCGGTTGAACCGGATGGGCCGGATGGCGTCGGGCGGCCGCGTCGTCAGGCTCGGCATGAAGGATGGTCAACGGCAGCGTAAGGACGAAGGTGGAACCGGCCCCTTCGCCGAGGCTCTTGGCGCGGACAGTGCCGCCGTGCAGTTCGACGAGCTGCTTCACCAGAGCCAGCCCGATGCCCAGGCCGCCGTGCTGCCGCGTGGTGCTGGCGTCGGCCTGGCGGAAGCGATCGAAGACGTACGGCAGAAACTCCGACTTGATGCCTTGCCCGGTGTCGCTGACGCTGATTTCCACATGGCTGTTGACGCGTTCCAGCAGCACCTGCACGCGGCCGCCTTTGGGCGTGAACTTGATGGCGTTGCTGAGCAGGTTCCAGAGCGTCTGCTGCAGCCGGCCGGGATCGCCGCTGACGGGACCGGTGTTCGGATCAAGGACGACGTGCAGGCGGACGCCCTTGGCGGTGGCGGCGGGGCGAACCGTATCGAGGGCCGCCTGAATGACACTGGCCACGTCCAGCCGTTGCACGTCTAGGCGAATCTTGCCGCTGATGATGCGGCTCATGTCCAGCAAGTCTTCGATGATCTGTGCTTGCGAGCGCGCGTTGCGCTCGATGACGTCGAGGCCTTCATTGATTTCATCGGAATCCGGCGGGCTGCTCCGCAGGATCTGGCTCCAGCCAAGGATCGCATTCAGCGGCGTTCGCAGTTCGTGGCTGAGCGTGGCCAGGAATTCGTCCTTCATCCTGCTGACGCGCTCGGCCTCGGTGCGGGCGCTGCGTTCGCTGTCGAGGAGCGATTCGCGCGCTTCGATCAGATCATGCTGCTCGGTCGTGTCGTAATTGACGCCGATCATGCGGAGCGGCTTGCCTTGTAGGTCATATTCAAATCGTGCCTTCCCGTTCATCCACCGTATGCCGCCAGTCGGGAGGATGATGCGGAAGTCGTAGCTGCATTCGGTCTGGCCGGCGTCCATGCAGGATTGTAATTGCGGCTCGACGCGCAGGAGGTCTTCGGGAACGACGCGTTTTCGCCAGCCTTCGATATTGCCTTCAAAACTGCCGGCCGGCATGCCGTAGAGCGCTTCGAGCTCGGGCTGCCAGATGATACGATTTTCCGGGATGAGCCAGTCAAAACTGCCGACGCGGCCCGCCTGCTGCGCGAGGCTGAGACGTTCGAATGCGTTCACCCGCTCGCGCTTGGCGCGGGCGCTTTCCAAGTACGCCCAGGCGCGTTCGACGACTTCCTGCACGAGAAGCACATCGTCCTCGGTCCAATCGCGCGGCTTGGTCTGGTGGACCGCCATCATGGCGACCAGCCGGCCGGCGCGGACCAGGGGGCAGCAGATGATGGCCTTGATCGAAATGGAGTTGAAGACGTCGGCCCCGTCCGCGGGGGCCAGCTCTTTGTCGATGTCGCGAAGCACCAGTGTTCGGCCCTCACGCATTTTGGTGGCGGCGAAAGATCCGAAGGCATCGAGCGTGTAGTCGCCGGCGCAACTGTCACAGCCGTTGGTGTAGTCGCGCCCGATTGTGAAGGCGTTGCCATCGTGCACGTCCGCGTACGCGCAGCGGCTGGTGCCGAGGTGTTGGCCAAGACGGGTGGCGACGCTGTGCAGGACCTGGGCCGGGTCGATCAGGTCGCGTGTGGTTTCGGACAACTCGCTGAGAAAACGCGCGCGCGACTCGGCCGAACGCAGGGCTTTTTCGTTCGCGCGGATCTGCGTTACGTCGCGACTGCAGCCGGCGACAAATTCCACCGAGCCGTCACTGGCAAACACCGGCGAGAAGATGTGCTCGTAGATCGCCCGCTGGCCGTTCGGCGACGCGTAATCATTCTCGCCGGAGACGGACTGGCCGGTAATGAAGACCTGCTCGACGTCGTTCGACGCGCTTTCCAACACGGCCACAGGATAGTTGAGTTCCTTCATCGTCTTGCCGATTGCCAAGTCGGCGGTGGTGTCCCACAGCTTGAGCATTCGGCGGTTGGCGAAAACGAAGCAATGCTGGCGATCGAAGACGTAGGTGAAGTCGCTGATTTCTGCCAAGGCGGTGTCGTAAATCATCGACTGGCGACGCATCTGCTCGCCCAGTAGCTCACCGGCCTGGCGGAGCGCGGCCTCGGTGCGAATCTGCTCGGTGCGAAGGCGCCGCAGTTCTAACTGATTCGTCACGTGGTGCGCCAGCGTGCAGAGCGCTCCGAGCTGCTGCGCATCAAGCTGGCGCGGCTGAACATCCATCACGCTGAGCACGCCGAGGTGATCGCCGGTGCTGGTGATCAGTGGGGCGGCGGCGTAGAAGCGCAAGTGCGGCGGCCCGGCGACGTAATCCTTGTCCGCGAAACGACTGTCCTGGCTGACGTCATCCAGAACCAGCGGCTGATCCGACGCGGCGGCGTAACGACAGATTGAGTCTTCCCACGCGAAACTGCGGCCGGCTTCATCGACGATCGGTTCGCCGACGAAACGAACCGCGCCGACCGGGGTCCGGCAGATCGCGGCGATCAGTTTGGCCAAGTCATCAAACGAGAGCCCGTCCTGCGGCGTAGCCGGTAGGGCGGTGGCCTCGGGCATCTGCCCCGGGGTCGAAAAAGGCATCAGAGGCATCTCCACGGACAGAACGTGAGGCGGCCGAACAACAGGGCCGCCAAGCGGACAGGCCCGATCATACGCCGTTCATCTGGCCCGGGCGCGGCGAGTTCTAACAACGTTCAAATCACGGCAGTTACGATCGATTGGGCCGGCTTCGAGTGGAAGAAAGCCCCCGTCGTAACCCTCGCGTCGTAACCCTATTGTCTGAGCGGTACTTGCGTCCAAGTCTCAATACCGAGATGAGACGGCTTCTCATTGGAAATCGCGGGTTTGAAGCCGATACTCCTCTCAGTCGTATCACTTAACTTTTACCGGGAGGCCCATGATGCTGAACGTTCAAACTGGCCAGTGCGGTCTGTGTGCTCACTTTGGCGAAGACCATCAAACCGATCAGAAGCTGGTGCAGATCCGCGCCAGCCATAAGGCTGATGAAAAGTTTGTCGACGCCTGCGGACTTCCGAAGCACGCCTCGCTCAAGCTGATGGTTACCCCCATCAGCTCGTGCATCGGCTTCGAGCCTGCAAAAGCGAACTAACAGAATCGGTGCCGTAGCGAATGCTTCGCAAGCGAAGCGGCTAACGGGTTGGTTACAATTTCGATCCACACGCCGCCGCGCCGATTCATTCGGTCGCGGCGGTGTGATTTTTTGAGTCATCATTTTTGGGCGTCGTTCGGTTCAATCGCCAGCCTTTCGCCCCTATACTCGCGCTTTACGAAAGGTTTCAGTATGCCCAAGAACTATTCCGCAGCCCCGGCGATGTCGATCGATCCCGCCAAGAAGTACACCGCCACGTTCAGCACCGCTAAAGGCGATGTCGTCGTCGACCTGTTCACCGACCGCGCGCCGGTCACCGTGAACAATTTCGTCTTCCTCGCCAAAGAAGGCTTTTACAACGGCACGGTGTTCCACCGCGTCATTAACGATTTCATGGTCCAGGGCGGCGACCCGACCGGCACCGGCCGCGGCGACCCGGGCTATAAGTGGAATGACGAGAAGGCCGCCATGGGCATCACCCACGAAGTCGGCAGCCTCAGCATGGCCAATGCTGGCCCAAACACCAACGGCAGCCAGTTCTTCATCACGCATATCGCCACCGACTGGTTGAACGGCAAGCACGCCGTCTTCGGCAAAGTCACCAGCGGCCAGGACGTGGTGAACAAGATTAAGCAAGGCGACCTGCTCGCGAAAGTCACGATCAGCGAGTCGTAAGTTTCGTTAGCCGCCGATAAACGCAGATGGACGCGGATAAGTCATTCTTATCCGCGTCCATCTGCGTTTATCGGCGGCCTCATTTACGCGTCGAGCGTCAGCACGGCGATGAATCCGCCGTCGCGGTGCTTTGTCGGATCTTCTGACGTGGAAGGCAGCGTCGTCTGCAGTTCTGCGATCTTCAGCTGCGGATATTTTTCCGTCATCCAGTGAATCTGGTCGCCGTTTTCCTGCGGCCAGATGCTGCAGGTGCTGTAAATCAGCGTGCCGCCGGGGGCGAGGTAGTCCATCGTGTCGGCCACGATCGTGCGCTGGAGCTTTTCGAGCGATTTGAGCGAGCCGTCGTCCTGGCGATAGCGAGCCTCGGGTCGGCGGATCAGCACGCCGCTGTTGGAGCAGGGGACGTCGATCAGGATGCGATCAAACTTCGGCTGGCCTTCCGGCACGTCCTTGCCGACGATCGTGCGGACGTTCTTTACGCCGCGGGCGGCCAGGGAGCGTTCTAGCGCTTCGATGCGGAAGCGGGCGGGGTCGATAGCGACGATCTGCGCCTGCGGGGCGGCCGTCGCGATCTGCAATGTCTTTGTGCCGACACCGCAACAGCGATCCAGAACCAGCTTGGCCGATCCGAGATTGAGCTTTGAAACGACGGCGGCTGACGTCGGGTCCTGCGGCTGGGCAACGCCGGTCCTTGACCATTCGGCGAGCACGGCCTCGGTCGCGCCGGTGACGACGCTGAAACCGGGGATTTCGTGCGGCACGACCTTCACTTCTTCCGTGCCTTCCGGCGTGCCGCGGAGGATCAGCGGCGCTTCAGCGTTGTGCCGCTTGGCCAACTTCAGCGCATCGTCCACGCCCAGCAGCTTCACCATGCGCTGGAAGAGCACCGGCGGATGGCTTAGCACGGCGCGTGCATATTCCTGCGCATCATTCGGCTCGGGCAGCGGCGGGGCGGGCTCGCGTAGCGCGCGACGCAACACGGCGTTGACGAATCCGGCGGCCTTGCCGAAGCCGAGGCGCTTGGTCTGGTTCACGGCTTCGTCCACTACCGCGTACGGGGGAAGACGGTCGAAGAAGCGAAGCTGCGCCAGGCCCATCGCGAGGATGATCTGGACGGTCGGATCGATCTGCGACGGCGTGCGTCCGCTGTAGTGATGTGTGAGATGCCGCAGGTGATCCAGATGCTTCGTGACCGAGCGCGACAGCGCGTGGGCCAAGTCGAGATCGCGCGGGTCTTCCGGCGGCTCGGCCTGCTTGGGGCGGAAGGAATTGGAGTCAAACTGCCAGCCGGGCAGGCGGGCGGTCGCCAATTGCCGCCAGGCGTAATCTCGCGCGTTCATACGATGGATTCCAGACGCAGGCCCGCCGTCCAGGGGCGGCCATTTCTAAAAGCGGTCAGCGACATCGGCCGCTTCCCTTCGGGTTGTAATTCGAGCAATTCGATCGCGCCATCGCGGCAGGCGATCAGGCCGTTCGGCAGCACGGTGCCGGGCTCGCCGACGCCGGCGAACGGCCGGGCGCGGATTAGCGTGGCT
Source organism: Phycisphaerales bacterium (assembly GCA_028288875.1). Classification (GTDB taxonomy): domain Bacteria; phylum Planctomycetota; class Phycisphaerae; order Tepidisphaerales; family Tepidisphaeraceae; genus RYN-431. The sequence continues at coordinate 11,809 of JAQGHK010000655.1, forward strand.
TTGACGACTTCACGGTCGTTCAGCATCACTCGTACCCGGCAGCCGGGCCATGGGTAGAGGCCGCGAATCTGGTCGGCCACTTCGCGGGCGGTGCGGTTGAAATCAATGCGGGTGGATTCGCGGTTCAGCTTGCGGGCGAGCGTCGCCTGGCTGTGGTCCTGCGGCGTTTCGATGGCGGTGCCGTTGCGCAGTTCGGCGAGGACTTGTTCGACCAGCGGCGCGCCGATCTCGGCCAATCGATCGTGGAGTTCGCCGGTGGTTTCGGTTTCGCCGATTTCGGTTTCGTTCGTGCCTAGCACCGCGCCGGCGTCCATTTTGTCAGCAAGGCGGATGATGGAGTTTCCCGCGATCTTGTCACCGCTGACAATGGCCGCATGCACCGGGGCCGCACCGCGGTGCTTGGGCAGGAGCGAGGCGTGCAGGTTGATCGCGCCGAAGGTCGGATGGTCTACGACGTGCGGGGCGATCTTCTGTCCGAAGGCGATGACGACGAGGACGTCGACAGCCGGGAGCGATTCGACATTCAGATCGGCGGTGCGGACGACGCTCAGATGTAAGGCTTCGGCGGCAGCGGCGATCGGTGTCGGCGACAGAACCTTGCCACGGCCGGCGGGGCGATCGGGCTGGGTGTAAACGGCGACGATTTGCGCACCGGCTCCGACGAGACGCTTGAGCGTGGGGACGCCGAAGGCGCCAGCGCCCGCGAAGGCGATTCGCATGCCTTTGATCTGATCGGAAGATGAAATGGGGTCGGCCATGATTAGAGTTAGGTCAACTTGACGTTCGCCCTCACCCTAACCCTCTCCCGTGAGTACAAGGGAGAGGGGACCGGAGGTCGCGCGACGATTCGGGGCATCTCTTCGTGCCCTTCGCGTGTTCGTGTTTAATCTTATCGATCGCGAACGACTTCACTTCGCCCGCTTCGCATCTTCTTCGAGCTGGCGGAGGTGCTTGCGGGCACCCATTTTGGCGGTGAACGGCATGCGGTCGATGATCATGACGCCGTTCAGGTGGTCGAATTCGTGCTGCCAGACGCGGGCTTCGAAGCCGGTGGCCGTCACGGTGTACGGTTTGCCATCCAGATCCAGCGCATTCAGCGTAAGTGTTATAAACCGATCGATCTCGGCGCGAATTTTGGGCAGGCTAAGGCAGCCTTCTTCGCCGCCCTCGGTGCCGTCGGCATCGGCGAGGGTCGGGTTGATGGCCACCCGGTCGTCTTCCGGCTTGCCGGTGTGGTTGGCGACGAACAGGCGAAGATTCAGCCCCACCTGTGGGGCGGCCAGGCCGACGCCTTGTTCTTCCCGCATCAGCTCGAACATGCGGGCGACCAGGGCCTTGAGGTTTTCGTCGAACACTTTCACGGGCTCGGCGGCCCGGCGGAGGCGAGGATCGGGGTACGTTAGGATGGTCAGGTCGGCCGGTGACACGGGGCGTCGAAGGTATGCCAAAACGTTGACCCCCGCAACGTTCATAGGTCTAATGCTCCGGGGCGGCTACAATCATTTTAGGAGTGCAGTGATCCATGGCCGATGAGTCTGAATACCGCCAAGTCTCGGAAGCTGACCGCAAAAAAGCGGAAGCCTTCTTCAAACAAGGCCGCACCGTTGCGCAAGCGGGTCAGTTCGACTACGCGATCGAAATGTTCCTTCAGGGTCTGATGCACGATCCTGAGGCCGTTACCGCCCACCAAGCCCTCCGCGAAATCAGCTTGAAGCGCAAGGCCAGTGGTGGCAAGGACATCGGTAGCATTAAAAAGCTGGGAATGCGCTACGGCAAGGACGATCTGGCCAACATGATCCTGGCGGAAAAGTTCCTCGCCTACGACCCGGGCAACACCGGCCGCATGCTTGAGATGCTGAAATACGCCGCCGAGGCCGAGTGTAAGGAAGCGACCATGTGGGTGGGCCCGATGCTGCTCCGCGCCAACATTGACTCCGGCAAGCCCGAAATTGGCAAATTCCTGGCCCTCAAAGACGCGTATATGCGGCTGGGCAACTGGCAGTTCGCCGTCGATGCCGCCCAGTACGCCCTGCGCATGCGCCCGCAGGACATGGACTTGGCCGCCGAGGTGAAAAACCTGTCCGCTCAGCAGACCATGAAGGCCGGCAATTACGGCCAGGGCGGCAGCTTCCGTGAGAGCGTCAAGAACAGCGACGAACAGCAGCGGTTGATGAACGAGGACAAGGACATCCGCAGCGTCGACGCGCTGACCGCGATGATCATCGAGGCCCGCAAGCAGCACCACGCCGAGCCGAACGAGCCGGGCAAGATCACCAAGCTGGTCGACGCCCTGATGAAGACCGAGCAGAGTGAATACGAGAACGAAGCTATCGAAGTGCTCGACAGCGCCTACAAGCGACTGAACGCGTTCCGCTATCGCTTTGCGATCAGCCGGATCAAGCTCCAGCAGCTCAAGCGCATGGACCGCAGCCTGCGCGAAGAGATCGCCAAGAATCCGAAGGACGAAGAGGCCCGCAAGACGTACATCGAGTTCACCAAGGACCGCAACGAAGAGGAACTTAAAGAGTTCACCCTCGCGGCCGAGAACTATCCGACGGACCTGAGCTTTAAGTACGAGATGGCCCGCCGGCTGATCGCCCTCGGTCAGTACACGGAAGCGATTCCGCTGCTCCAGCAGGCCGTCGCGGACGCGAAGCTCCGCGTCGACGGCACGACCGAACTCGGCAAGGCGTTCCTCAACGCCGACTTCGTCGACGAAGCCGTCGATACGCTGCACGGCCTGACCGAGAGCTACCAAGGCGTCGGCGACACGAAGGCGAAACAGATTTGGTACTGGTACGCCCGTGCTCTGGAAAAACGCGGTGACAAGCCGGACGCCATCAAGGGCTACAGCAAAATCACAATGTGGGACTTCAACTTTCTGGACGTGCAGGCACGCATCAAACGCCTTCGCGGTGGCGGCGAAGCAGGCCCGGCGTAACTGAACGCTGGGTGGCGTGGGTTGGCAAGCGAATTGGAGGGCGGCAGTCTCTGCCGCCTTTCCCTTTTCAGCCGAAGAAGCGTCACAGAGTGACGCCCTCCAGTTGGAAACACTAAAACACCTGCAGGCACCGCAGCATCGTTTCCATCAACGGCAGCGGTCCGCACCCGGCGGCCTTCGCGCGCCGCAGGGGTTCCGCGATCACGGCGTCGACTTCCATCGCCCGGCCGGCCTGGCGGTCGAGTTGCATGCTGCTGTGGTAGTCGCCCATCTTGCCGGTGCGTTCGATGTGGCCGTCGATTTCGGACGGGTCGAGTTTCACGTCGACACTGGCCGCAGCCGTGATGACCTCGGCCATGGTGTCACGCACCAATTGAATGCCGTCGGCGTTGGCCAGCATCTGCGCGGAGTGGCGATCAAGGGCGGCGCCCCAGCCATTGAACGGGATATTCCAGAGCAGCTTCTGCCATCGGTAATGATGCAGATCGGCGACGGCGACGGCGTCGATCTTCGTCGGCTTCATCAGGGCGGCGATTTCTTCGGCCATTGCTAGGTCGGCGTTGGCGAACGCGCCGATGCGGAGCAGGCCGTGCGCGGTGTGATCAATCTCGCCAGCGCCGACGCGGTTTATGCAGGTATACGCGTTCGCGCCCAGCACCGGAGCGTCCGGGAACGCTTCAGCGAAGACTTCCTCATTCCCCAGCCCGTTCTGCAGGCAGAGGATGACGGACTTTTCGTGAAGCACCGGGCGAACGAGGCGGACGTAATCGGCCTTGGCGGTGGCCTTGAGCGAAACGATCACCAACTCGGCCTTTGGCATTGTCTCGACGTCATCAAACACGCTCGGCCGATCGATGGTGAAGTCGCCGGCGCAACTGCGCACGCGCAGGCCGTGCTGCTTCATCGCGGCGGCGTCGGAGCGCGTGAAGAAATCCACGAAATGCCCGGCGGCGGCGAGGCGGCCGCCGTAATACGCGCCCACCGCGCCGGCCCCGAGAATGGCGATGCGAGAAAACGTCATGCTTGAATTGTACGCCTCTTATCCCCTCTCCCGGTACTCCGGGGGAGGGCTGGGAAGGGAGTCAGCTTGACTGCCAACGAATACAAAGACCCTCTCCCTAACCCTCTCCCGGCGTACCGGGCGAGGGGACGAGAACTGCTCGGCGTTTCGGCCATAACAATTGAAGGATCGCAAGGGCTACCAGCGCTCCGCCGGCAAGGCTGACGAACACTGTGCCGACCGCCGCCAAGATGCCGAATAAGATCGCAAAGCCGGCAGCGATCCACCGACTGTTCGGGCGGATGGTCGGCTGGGGCAACAGGAAGGTCGCCACCAACGGAACGGCCGACGTCAGCAGCAGGTAGTGGACCAGCGTCAGCCCGGCCAGCCAGCCGACGCGGGCATCGCGCTCGAAGAGCCATCGCCGCGTCCCGCCACCGCCCACGCCGGCCGGCAGTGGCAAGGCGATCAGCGTCAGATAGCACGCGAGCAATGCGAGCGCCGGCACCCGCAGCGGCGTGAGTCCGCGGTAGACCAGCAGCAGTCCGCCGATGACCAGGGCGACGACGCTGCCTTGCCCGATCGCCGAGGGATGGCCGCCGACGACGAGGTCTTCCAGCGGCGGTAAGTCGTCACTCAATAGCCGCGCAACCGTCTGATTCGTCCTGCCCGCGGGCGGCCGGCCCCGCAGAAATTCCTGCAACTGCGCCCCGGCCGGCGAGGTTTCGACGACGTGTTCCGGTCCGCGCGGCAGATCCATCCACGGCTCGGCCGTCGCGCTGGTACGCGTCAGCACACGACTGTCCAGCACGTCGCCAACAATGGCCGCTTGGGGCACCAGAATGCGGTCGGTCTGCGCGAGCCACGGCACGGCGAGGGTGAGCACTGCGGCGGTCCAGACGGCGGCGTGTGCGCGGTGGCCGCCAAGCCGTCGGAACGCCCAGTCCAGCAGCGTGAGCATCACGCCGAGCGCGATCAGGGCGGGCCAGCGGGCATCAGGCTGAGTAAACGAAAGATCAGGCTCGAACAGCGTCGCCGGGCAGAACAGGCCGACGGTGACGGTTTGCGTTAAAAGCGACAGCGGCCGCGGCGTGGCCGTCCAGGTGCGCAGGCGCGACAGGGCCATGCGCGTCGCGAACGCTCCCAGAATAATGAACGCCCAGACGCCCAAGCACCGCCAGCCGAACAGCGCCAAGCCCGCGGCCGCCGGGAACAGCAGGCCCAGCGACAGGTGAACGTCGTTTGTGTCGCGAGGATCGATCCGCAAACGCGTCATTCTTGTTCCCTCTCCCGGTATGCCCGGAAGAGGGCTACGGTGAGGGCTTGGTGCGGCGAAGAGGGATATTGGGGCGAAAGAATATCAAGGGGCGGGGACATTGAACGTCCAATGTTTTTTGGTCCGTGGGCATGTTCGTCGGAAGCCCTCACCCTAGCCCTCTCCCGGCAATACCGAGAGAGGGATCAGAGGTCATTTTGCCAACGGGATGTTGTTGCGCGTGAGAATGGTTTTCAGCGCATCAGCGGCAGTCTTGAACAGTTCCGGCCCGGTTTCGCCGTGGCTGTGGCCGGCGACTTTCAGGTGGGGCTCGAGGGTCAGGAAGCCGCGGTAGCCGCTGGCGTAGGCGTCTTTGAGGATCGCTTCCACGTCGCCGTCGCCGTGCCCGGCCGGTACCACGTGGCCATCCGCCATCACGGCGTCCTTGATGTGGATGTGCGTCGTGAAGGGCTTGAGCTGCGGCCAGTTGTCGATCGGCTTTTCCTTCGCCTGCACGAAGTTGGCGAAATCAAACGCCGTCCGCAGCTTCGGCGAGTTGACGGCCTTCATCAACGCGACGCAGTTTTTCACGCCCTCGCCGAAGATGCCTTTTTCGTTCTCGTGGACCAGCGCCACGTTGCGGTTCTGCGCGTACTCGACCTTCTGGCGGAAGCGATCGTAAATTTCCTCGGCGTGCAAGTTCACGTCGCCTTTCCCTTCGCCGCCGGGCGGGTAATAGCTGAACACGCGGATCAGCGGCGCGCCGAAATATTCGGCCGCATCGACGGCGATTTTGAAGCGGTCAAAGTGCTCGCTCCACGGCTTATCGATCGCGACTTTGCCGATCGGCGAGCCGATGGCGATCACGCCCAGGCCGCCGGCATCGAGCGCGGATTTAACGGCCTTCCGCTGATCGGCGGTGAAGTCCAGGACGTTCACTTTGTCGACCATGCGCAGCTCGATATGGGTCACGCCGTTCTTCTGGCAGTGCTCAATCTGAGGAGCGATGGCGGGATCAATTTCGTCCGAAAAAGCCGAGAGGTGAACCATAAACCGAATGTCGGCCGGGCGGGGGGTGAAGTCAAGCGTCGCCACGGCCTTGGGGCGATGTGATCTTCTTGCGCTAGGCATTTTTGGCCCGAACTTTTCCCCGCTGGTTGTCGCCCGCCGCATCATTACAATGCCGGCCCAGCACGGAAGCGGGATACAACATGAACGGTCGAATCGCAGCGATAGGATTGTCGATGTGGATCGTGGCAGGCTGCCAGGCGCCGCCCACGCAGCCCACCAGCGCGCCGCCCGCGCCGGTGCCGAACCCACCCCCGGCCACGCAGGCCGGAGCCCCGCGGACGGCGGAGCAGATCGCCGACACGCGGGCCGATTCGGCGGCGAAGCTGGCCGCGGCGCACGCGAAAACAATTGAAGGCCTGATGGCCACTAAGACCGCGCCGCCGAACGGCGTGACGCCGGTGGATCCTTCCGTAACGCCGACCCCGCCGCCATCACCCGCGATGTCCGCGCCGCCCGGTACCACGCCGTTGAAGTCGGCAGGCGACGACGTATTTAAGCCGGTACCGCCGCCTCCGTCCGGCGGGGCGGCCGCGATTGGAGCGGCCGTCGGCTTTGCACCACCGCAGGAAGCCTCCGCTCCCAACGGCGTGGTGATGGCCCAGCCGTCCCAACCGCCGGCCCCAATTCCCGCCGCTGCCGGCGACCCGCCGCGGGCACAAGGCGGGGCGAATGATCCGCTGGACGTTCAACTACAGAAGGCTGCGAAAGACGCGCCCAGCGACCTTGCCCCGCAGCTCGATGCCCAGCTCTATAAATTCGTGAAAGGCGACACCGTCCCCACGGCCGAAGCCTTGGCCGGCCTGAATGCCGAGGATCGCGACGTGCTGACCGCCGTCATGGACAGCCTGAGCAACTTCAGGACGAGCATCCGCCGCGACAACAACATGCTGATTGCGCGGAAGATTCGTCCGCTGACAGACATGGGCGACCGCCTCCGCAGCCAGTCCGACCTGACGATCAACAATCCCGCCGTCTGCCGCAGCATTCGCGGCTGGGGCAACTACGAGCCGATCACGCCGCTGCGCCTGCCGGCCGGCCTGGATAACTGGCCGGGCCTGTATTACGAGGTGGAGAATTTCAGTTCCAGTCTCGACGTCAACAATATGTGGAAGACCAACATGCGGCAGGACGTCGCCGTCTATGACGAGCGCGGCGCCCTCGTCTGGCAATGGCCGAACGAGCCGGTGACGGATATCTGCCGCAATCGCCGCCATGATTTCTATTTCGCCCGGAAGGTGAAAACGCCCATCCACCTGCCCGCCGGCCCGTACATCCTTAAGATCACGCTGACCGACCAGGGGGCCGGCCGCGTCGCGGAAACGAGCGTGCCGCTGACGATGACGCCGCCCCCGGCCGTCCAGGCCCCGCCGCAGGGGCCGCCGCTGCGCTGATTCGATGCATTGATCCGCTACGCCGGGGCGACGGGTAACGCGCAGGGCATGCGCGGCGTCTATTGGTCCAAATGGTTGGTAACTCATCACTTTGGCCCGGTCTTCGTCGTCTTCTGCTATCATCCCCGCCCATGAAAGCCACGCTGATGCTGCTTGCCGCCGTGCTGTTGATCAGCGGGTGCGCGACGCAGAGAACCGTCACGATCACCACGCAGCCGCCGGACGCCTTGATCAAGGTCAACAACGTCGAACGCGGCACCAGCCCGGTGATCGAAAAGTTCGTCTTCCAGCAGCCGACCGACGTCTTCTACGTCACGGCCCTCCGCAAAGGCTTCCAGGACCAGACGGTCACCGTGACGCGGGAAGGCGTCAGCGATTCGCTGAAAGTGACCCTCAAGCCGTACGTGCGGAAGATCAGCATGATCATCCAGCCCGTCCCGGCGATCATCAGCATTGACGGCCGGCCGCTTACGCCGGAGCCGGTGTCGGTGTTCAGTGCGGATGTGCCGTTCAGTGTCGATCCGAAGGACAACTGGGTTGACCACACCCTGACGGCCGAGCGCACCGGGTACATCAAGGACGAGCAGGTGGTGAAGTGGAGCGACACGACGTCGCTCTACACCCTCAAACTCGACCTGATGCGCAAGGACGTGAAGATCACGACCGACCCGGCCGGGGCCAAGGCGTATATCGATAACGAGGAGGTCGGCACCACGCCGCTGACCATCCGCCAGCGGCCGTTCGAGTACGACACCAGTGCCGGAGCCGGAACGGGTGCGTGGGTCGACCACACCATCAAGGTGGCCAAGCCCGGCTACGACCCGATCGAAACCAAGCTCAGCTGGGACGACGGCAAGACCGATTACCCGATCACCCTGGTGCCCAAGCACAAGCGAGTGAAGCTGACCACCGACCCGGCCGGCGCGGAAGTGAAGATCGACGGCACCCCCGTGAGGCAGGATGCCAACGGCGTCGCCATGGCGGACCTGATCTACACGCCGATCAACGACAAGGGCGAACTGCGGACTTACAAAGCCCACATCACCAAGAAGACCGCCGACGCCGAGTATTACCCCGTGGACCTGACGCTGGCCTGGGAAGAGGGCAAGGTCGACTACCCGATCAAGCTGCGCGAGATCCTGAGCCAGCCGACGGCCGCCACGGAACTGGCCATCGTACGTGAGAGTGAAGACTGGGCCGTGCGGGCCAAGGCCGTTAGCACCATCAGCATGAAGTTCGTGACCGATCCCGCGGGCGATCAGCCGCAGAAGGTGGCTGACGCGCCAAAGGGGCAGACGATCGGCTCCCTGTCGATCAGCCCGGACGGGCAGTTCCTGGTCTACTCGCTCATCTCAACCACGCAGAGCGGGCCCAAGAGTGTGATGTACCGCGTGCGGGCCGATGGCACGGGCGGTTCAACGGCACTGTCGGACGGCCGCAGTCTGGATGCCACGCCGTCGTACACGGCCGCGGGGGACAAGATCGTCTTCTCCTCCAACCGCGCCGGTAAACGCCTGAGCATCTGGGCGATCAATTCCGACGGCCTCGGCGGCGTGACGCGCTATACCACTGGCGAAAGCAACGATCTCTGGCCGGTCGTCGATGCCAGCGCCAAGCCGCGGCTGTTCTACCAGGCCCACATCGACACCCGGCCGGATCCGCGGCTGTACGTCGTCCGGGTCGATTCGAGTCTGCAAACCGATCTCACCACGCTCGGCGGCCTGGAGCCGAAAGTCTCGCCGCGCAATGACGCGGTGGTTTACACGCTGCCGAACGACAAAACCGGCAAGCGCGATATCTATCGCGTCAGTGATCGCGGCGGAGCACCGGAGAACCTCACCAGCGACGACGACAACATTAATCCCAGCTTCGATTCCAACGGCGGACGCATCGCCTTCGCGAGCGACCGCGGCAAAGAGGCCGAGGACGGGCGGAACAACTTCGACATCTGGATCATGGACGTCGCCAACAGCGGCCAGCCGAAGCAGATCACCCGCAACGGCAGCGTCGATGACCTGCCGGTGTTCGATCCGACCGGCGACGCGGTGTACTTCCGCTCCAACCGCGGCGGGAGCTGGGGCATCTGGCGCATCTCAGTGAAGTAGGGGCAGTCAAACAGGACGGTGACGTGAGATGGCCAAGGTGCGAGATTTGGTATTCGTCCTGCGCCACCTTGGCCCGATGAAGTTTGGTCAGCGTGTGCTCGGCGAAGTAAGCACGGATAACGTGTTCACCAATGCGGCCGCGATGGCGTATGCGTGGGTGTTCGCCATCTTCCCGCTGCTGATCTTCCTGATGGCGCTCGTGCCGTACCTGCCGAAAAGGTTCAGGGACGCGACACCTGACTATATCGGCGACATGATGTACGGCGCGGGCATGACGTACGCGATCGTCGGCCCCGTTCAGGAGACGGCCAAGAGCCTGCTGACCAACACCCACAGCGGGCTCCTGTCGTTCGGCCTGCTGCTGACGCTTTACGCGGCCAGCGGCGGCATGAACACCACGATGGCGGCGCTGGATACGGCGATGGACATCGACAAATTCCGCCCGTTCTGGCTGAAGCGGATCATCGCGATGGTGCTGACGGTATTCACCGGCCTGTCGTTCTTTGTCGTGATCCTGATGCTGCCGATCGGCTCGATCATCACCAAGCTGGTCAGCGAATACACGCACTATCTGCCGCAGGTCGCGCAGGGCTGGATGACCAGCAAGATGCTGATCCTTACCACGCTGATTCGCTACGCCATCGGCCTGACCGTAATGCAGATCATGATCGGCGTCCTCTACCAGTTCGGCCCCAGCAAACGGCAGCCGATGCGGTTCTTCACCGTCGGGTCGCTCTTCACGGCCGTCGGTTGGATCGCGACGGGATTTGCCTTGCGTTACTACTTCTCGATGTCGAAAAGCTACGACAAAACATACGGCGCCGTGGCCGGCATGGTGATCATGCTGATGGTGTTCTATCTCGACGCGGCGATCATCCTGATCGGCGCGGAACTGGATACGGAAACGATCAAGGCTCGCGATGAAATCCGAAAAAGCGGACCTCCTGATAACGCCGGTCTAACGGCCGTCCCATCGCCGAGTGCGTGACGGCCACCGATTAGAATCGATTAATCGCTTCCTCCATGGATAAACCGCACCTCGAAATCACCTACCGCGACGGCCGACCGGCCAAGGCGTATTTAACGCTGCCCCGTCGCCGCGGCGACCGCGCCGAGAGGACGATTCCGCACGACACGCTCCTCGTCGATTATTCGATCGACGGCCGGCCGATTGGCATCGAGATCGAATCAGTTTCTGACGCAACCATTCCACTGCTGCGGGCACTGCTGCGGGAACTCGGCGTCAAAGGCGTTGATGCCAACGACCTGTCGGCCCTGAGCACCTGACCCGCCGTGCACTAGCGATACAGGTCGGGATCGCGGCGCGGATTGCGACCGCCATTTTCTTGGCCGTCACGGACTCCATCGCGATTCCGATCTTCCAATCCGTCTCGAATGCCGTCGTGATCGCGGTCACGGTAGTTATCGCTCGCCCGCGTCGGGCGGTGATGGTGGTCATCGTCGTCGGAAGAACATCCGATCACACCGATCGCAGAGGCCGTCATGAATGCCGCCAGCAGAATCATCTTCACGTTTCGCATGTAGCTCCTTTGCCAAAACATGCTAGGCCCGCCTGGATTCTGGCAGCGCGAAGAAACGGACCGCCTCTCATCGAAACTTCACGCTGCGGTCAGGCCTGCGTAGCGCGCTCAAATTCAAGCACAAAATCCGCAGACGGCGTGGCGGCCACGAAGCTGGCGGCGTTGCGATTCAGGTATTCCACTAGCGTGTCATTCCCGAGCGTCAGCCGTCCCGTTTCGACATAGGCGGCGGACACGGCCGCTGCTTCTGGCGCGGAAGGCCCGGCGTCCAGCGGCGTCGACGAATGAATCACCCACAGCCGGTCCGCCCACGGCAGGGCCGCGGCGGCCAGACGCGGGCCCGGTTCAATCAGGACATGGGAACCATTCGGCACAACGGCTGAGCTAATGAGAGTCGATAGCAGGTCCGGGGCCGAGATGCCGATAACGCGCGCGCCTTGCTCGCGAAAGTCGAGCACTTTTTGGGACAGGCCACGCGCCGGGCTTTCGGCAAATTCGGTTTCAGCACCGGCTTCCATCGGATCGAACTGTTCGAAGTCCGTCAGGATCACCACCGCCTGCCCAGTGGCCGTGGGGCTGGCGGCGCCGAATAGCTTCCCGGTTAGCGGTGTGCGCAGCGAGCGATCGAGAATAATCCGCGTCGGCCGGCGGATGATCTCGACGCCCCGCACGGTCAGCGACGGATCATCCATCTCGGCGGTGCGGCTGCTGATGACGATCGAATCGCACCGTGTGCGAAGCCGATGCACAGCCAGGTTCGCCTGCGGGCCGCTGATCCGCACCGGCATGCCGCCGGCGCCGGCCACATATCCATCAGCCGATTGGGCCCACTTCAGCGTCGTGTAAAACGGCGGCATGCGAAACGGGGCAATGAGCTGCAGAAATTCGGCCGCCAGCGGCGGCGGGGCGGCGACGACTTCAATGCCCGCCGCGCGCAGCATGGCGATGCCTTTGCCATCGACATCGGGATTCGGATCAAGGCAACCGATCACCGCGCGGGCGACGCCGGCTTCGATCAGTCGCGGCGCGCACGGCGGCGTCTTCTTGTTCGTGTGGCAGCAGGGCTCGAGCGTGACGTAGGCCGTCGCGCCGCGTGGATCGTTGCCACGCGCGGCGCAGTCGGTCAGCGCCGCCGGCTCGGCGTGCGGGCCGCCGAAGTGCGTGTGATGGCCCTCGGCGATGATCTGATCATTCTTGACCAGCACGCACCCGACCATCGGATTCGGCTCCACCCGGCCGCGGCCGTTCATGGCGACGCGAAGCGCGCGGCGGAGCATGGTTTCATCGAAGGGGCTGAGCATGAGCATTCACTCGTGACGTCGTCCGGCCGCAACTTAGGCTGGGATCGCTTCGGGCCGCGTGCGTGCGGGCGGGTCTTCGCCGCGGAAGAACGTGTACAGGAACATCCCGCCGACGCCGGTGCAGAGCAGGCTGTCGGCGATGTTGAAGATCCATGGGAAGACGTCCAGGTTCGGCAAGATGTAGATCATGTCACGCACGTAGCCGAACGCCACGCGGTCGTAGAGATTGCCAAGCACGCCGGCGAACAGCACGCCGAGCAGCACTTGGTACAGCCGCTGATTTTCCGATCGAGCGAACAGGTAAGCGAGCAGGCCAAGCGCCATGAACGAGACGACGACGAAGACCACGCGCTGGTTCTGGGCGATACCGAAGACCGCGCCGCGGTTCACATGGGCCTGAAAGTGCAGCACGCCCGGCAGCGGCTGGGCCACGCGGGAGATCACCTGAATCTGGCCGGCCGCGTCGGGGGCGGTGCCGGTCACCAGGGTTGCAAAGGCGATGTGCTTGGTCAGCAGATCGAGGCCGAGGCCGAGGATCAGCGGCAAGAGGATGCAGGCCAAGGCGGACGGAGAACGGAACGGCGAACGGATCACGCGGGGATCATAACGGCCGAGCGCGCCGAAAACGAGATCGGCCGGAAAAGTAGGGGATTTCGCCGGTCCATAAAGGAAAAGGCTGCGAAGGACTTTAGGTTCTTCGCAGCCTTTGGTGTTTTAAGAAACCGGCGATCGACCTAGAACGCACGGCGGAACTGAGGGCGTTCCAAAGCGCGGGCGTGTTCGATCGAGTACTTCGCCCAAGGCTGGGCCTCCAGGCGCGGCTTGGCGATCGGCTTGCCGGTGCCTTCGCAGATGCCGTAGCTGCCGTCTTGGATTTTTGCCAGGGCGACGTTGATGTCGCGGAGCAGCTTACGGTCTTTTTCGACCAGGCCGAGCGTGAATTCCTGCTCGTAGTTGTCCGTCCCCGCATCGGCCATGTGCATGGGCAACGTGCTGAGGCTGCCGCTGCCGGTGCTCAGTGCGGTGTTCTCCATGCTACTGACGTCGCCGGTGAGTTCACGACGCTTCTGGAACAGCAGATCGCGGAAGTGTTCGAGTTCACGGGTGGTGATGCCGGCCTGGTTGCGGGCCATCTTGCTGTCGCTGCGGACAGGGGCCGGTGGCAGACGAACCGGAATCAGCTCCGGCCGCGGACGAGACGACTTGGCCAACTTCAGCGCCGGCTTGGAAGTCAGGCCGTTGGTCTTGATCACGGGCGTCGAACGCTCGGTCGCCAAGCCGGCGACGTTCTGCGGCTTCAGGGCGA
>JAQGHK010000662.1 GCA_028288875.1 Phycisphaerales bacterium
TGTTCGGCGACGGCTGGACCCAGCAGAGCAAGTCCGACTATCTCAAGCAGTTCATGACCGTCATCTTCTCCGAGCCGCAGTTCACCAGCTTCGGCAACTGGGGCTTCTGGGATGGCAAAGAGTTCAACGGCCCCGACGCCGGTCTGCTGTACGACCTGAACTGGAACCTGAAGCAGACCGGCCAGACCTACATGGACCTGGTGTTTAAGGATTGGTGGACGAGCGTTAACGGCGTGACGGCCGCGGGGCAGTATGGCGCGCGTGGGTTTCTCGGCAGCTACAAGATCGACGTGACCGCACTCGGCAAGACCGTTTCGCAGACGACCGTCCTGGATGCGGATGGAACGACCCTCACCGTCATAATTCCTGAACCCGCTAGTGCTCTACCGATCCTCGGCCTGTGCTGGCTCGGCGGCCGACGCCGATCGGCGGTGTGAACCGTTGGAAACGCCCGCGGCGGCCGGCTATCGTGACGGCGGTGTCTTGTTTCCGCAGTGGCTCATTGAAAGTGACCGAGGTTTCCACCTCGGCCAAGCCCCTTTGACGCGCGATCTGGCGGTCTGCATCCGCAAAACCGACTTCAGCGAGACCTCGCAGATCCTCAGCCTTTTCGGCCGGGATCATGGGGTGATTCGCGTGATCGCCAAAGGCGCATTCCGTCGGTCAAAAGCCGGGAACAGTAAGTTTGACGGCGGCATCGATCTTCTGGATTACGGCGAAGCAATGTACATCGCCAAACCCGGCCGCGATCTGGCCACGCTCACCGATTGGAAGCAACTCGACGGCCACCTGTCGCTTCGCCAATCCCTGCCCGGCGTGTTGCTCGGCCAAGCGATGGCGGAAATCCTTGGCCATCTGCTGGCGGAGCAGGATCCGCACCCGCCGCTGTTCGATCGCCTGGCCGCCACGCTGCCGTATTTGGCCAGTGAACGGGCAGAAGAGCATTTTCTCGCGCTGCTGATCGACGTCCTGGCCGAGGCGGGGTACCTGCCGGATTTTGAGGAGCCGCAGACCCCGGGCGGGCGAGCTGATGCCGGCTTGGCCCGCATCGCCGGCACCCTGTCGCGATTGCCGCGGGAGGCCGGCGTCGTGCAGCGGCCACCGCAGTTAGACCGCCGCCAAGTCGTCGGCCTGACTGATTTTCTGTTCGCCCACGTCCGCCAGATCACGAATCGGCCGCTGTTCACGCGGGATTTTCTGCCGCGATAGTTGGTAACTACACCATGGCTAGTCAACGGCCCGGCGATGCTTACAATTAGCATCCAATGCCACGACTGCCCTGCTTCCTTGCCGCCGTCCTGACGCTGGCCACCGCGGCGATCGCCCAGCCGACGTCGCGAACCTTCGAACTCAACGGCGGCCGGTTTTCCGAAGTGCCGACGACCGATCCGTCCTCCCTGCCCAAGCCCGATCCGGTGCTCAAGCGCATCGAATTGCTGCTGGACCGCCGCGATTACCCGGCCGCCAAAAATACGTCCGTCCGCTGGCTGCTCGATCACAAGAATGACCCGAACTACGACGAGGGGCTATATCTCGCCGCCCAGGCTTGGAACGGGCTCGATGAACCGGTGAAGGCGTTCTATTACTGCGATCAGCTCATGGATTCCTCGCCCGGCAGTGCGTACTTCCGCCCGGCGCTGGAGCTTCAGTTCAACATCGGCGACAGCCTGCTCAATGGCCGGCGGATGAAACTGCTCTGGTTTCATGGCCTCGACGGCACGGATGAAGGCATCGAGATGATGTTCCGCATCCAGAACCGCTCGCCCGGTTCGCCGCTGGCCGAGCAAGCCCTGCGCCGCACGGCCGACTTCTACTTTGCGGATGGCCAGTTCGATCTGGCGGCCGACGCGTACGGTGCTCACATCAAGGCCTACCCGCGCGATCCGAAGCTGTCGGAGGTGCTGGTGAAGCAGGCCTTCGCGAACTACGCCCAGTTCACCGGCACGCGGTTCGATCCGACGCCGCTGGTCAACGCCCGTGGCCAGATGCAGGACCTGATCAACAAGTATCCCGACGTCGCCAAGCGTGAGAACATGCCGGCCTTCGTCGACGCGATCGATAAGACTCTGGCCAAGAAGCTGCTCGTGACGGCCGACTTCTACAAGCGGACCGACAAGCCCGCAGCCGAGAAGCTGGTGCTTCGCGTGCTCACGCAGCAGTACCCGCAAAGTGATGAAGCACAGCAGGCCAAGCGCATTCTGGGAGAAGGATGAAATTCACCCGCCTCGCAACGCTCCTGACGGCCGCCCTGCCGCTTTCCTTACTTGGGGGCTGCGCCGACTACCAGCAATCCGGCGACGGATCGGCAGGCACGTCGTCCTATCAGTGGAGTTCCCTCTACCGGCAGGACATCCGAACGATCTCGGTGCCGATTTTCACCAATATTGATTTTGCCCGCGGCGACGAGTTTGCACTAACC
This sequence comes from Phycisphaerales bacterium, assembly GCA_028288875.1. Taxonomy (GTDB): domain Bacteria; phylum Planctomycetota; class Phycisphaerae; order Tepidisphaerales; family Tepidisphaeraceae; genus RYN-431. Next base: position 2,420 of record JAQGHK010000662.1, read on the forward strand.
AAGGCTGTCATTAGCCAGATCGAACAGCGCACGCCGTACAAGGTGGTCGACCGCGAGAAGGCCGACACGATTCTGGAAGGCCAGATCACGAAGGTGAAACTTCAGAACCTCAGCGCCGAACGCGGCAGCAACCTGCCGCAGGAGCAGCTTTACAGCATTCGCGTGAACTTCACGTGGAAAGACCTCCGCACCGGCCGAGTGCTGGTGGAGCGGCGCGGGTTCGATCAAAGCGCTGCCTATTATCCAACCTTGGGCGAAGGCCGTGAGACAGCGGCTCTGAACACGACCGAGCAGTTAGGCTTGGCGATCGTTCAGGAATTACAGGCCGACTGGTAATTGCAGTCATATTGCCGCACCCCGGCCCGCAATTTGCTGACCGTCGTTTGGCAAACGGTCGGCCCCGCCCCTATCATTCGCATTACCGACTCTGAAATCGTGAGGCAGTATGAGTGAACCCCAGGATAGCAAAAACACCAGTCCCAACGGCCGACGCCAGCGCACGCCCACCAACGGCGGCATGCGCTTCGGGCGCGGCGTCTTCGGCTGGGTTCTCTTCATCGGCGTCGCCATCCTCCTATTCCTGTACCTGAACCAACAGGGCCGGACCGTGCAGGATATCGATATCCGGACGTACTACGAGAAACAGGATAGCAACCAGAACGCCGAAGAGCGTATCGTCGGCGAAGAGGTTCAGGGTAGCCTCCGCAAAGAAGAACCCGCCGCCGCAGATCGCCCGGCGTACCAGAAGTTCCGTACGACGTTTCCGATCATGACGACGTCGGACTTCAACTGGCAGAAAAACGTCCTGTACGGTGCCGACGGCAAGCTTCGCCTGAACAAGGTGAACAACGAAAATCAGAACAACCTGCTCCTGAACATCCTGATCCCGTTCGTTCCCTGGGTCATTGTGTTCGTTGTGATCTGGTTCATCTTCATCCGCCAACTGCGTAATAGCGGCGGCGCGGGCGGCATGCTCGGCAACTTCGGCCGCAGCAAGCACAAGATCACCAGCAAAGAGCACACGAACATCACCTTTGATGACGTGGCCGGCGTGCAGGAAGCCAAAGAAGAAGTGAGCGAAATCGTCGAGTTCCTGAAGAACCCGAAACGCTTCCAGCGTCTCGGCGGCCGTATCCCTAAGGGCGTTCTGCTGGTGGGCGAGCCCGGCACCGGTAAGACGCTACTGGCCAAAGCCATCGCCGGCGAGGCCGATGCGCCTTTCTTCAGCATCAGCGGTTCGGACTTCGTCGAAATGTTCGTCGGCGTCGGTGCCAGCCGCGTGCGCGATCTGTTCAAGCAGGCCAAAGACAATTCGCCGTGCATCATCTTCCTGGACGAAATCGACGCCGTCGGCCGTCGCCGCGGCAGCGGGTTCAGCTCGGGCGGACATGACGAGCGCGAGCAAACGCTCAACGCCATCCTCGTCGAGATGGACGGCTTCGATACCAACGATCAGGTCATCGTTTGTGCGGCGACCAATCGCGTCGACGTG
>JAQGHK010000684.1 GCA_028288875.1 Phycisphaerales bacterium
GCCGCGCTTGTCATCTGTATAGATGCTGCATCGGGTGCGTCCCCGGCTGACCGACACGTAGAGTTGTTCACGCCCGGCAGCCGCGAAAATGTCGCTGGATTCGGCGATGATGAAGCTGTCGACGGTCTTGCCCTGGCTGGCATGGCTGGTCGTGGCGTAGCCGTAGTCGATGTGCCCGAAGGACCGCCCAATCCGCCACCCGTTGTTCAAGGTAAGCGTGCCATCGGTCGCCACGTCCCGCACGGTAAACGTCTGACCATTGTTGACGCGGTGATCGTCGGCGGTCGGCCCGGCGGCGGTGATGCGAAGGCGGTCCCCGGTCGCGACGGGCAGGGCCGCCGTGCGATAGACGGCGAATCGGTCCGCCAGGTCGAGCGGGATCGCATCGACCCCGACCGTCAGGCGGCTGGCTTTGGGATGGCCCTTGGCGTTCTGGGTGAAGACGACGATATCGCCGGGTGAATAGTTCACGGCGTCGCGGCGCTGCGCCTTCGTCAGGTTGCGATTCGTCAGTTTTAGGACGTTGGCCGCGTCCGTGCCGATCCGGCCTTCGTGGCGCAGCGCGTCGCGGATGGCTGTGGTGACGGCCTGCTTTTCGGCGTGGGTGGGGCTGACGACCAGCACGGTCCTGCCCGCTTCGTTCGCCTGCACGTATTCCGCGGCGATGCGGTCGTTCCGCGCGGCCGGGTCGGCGATCTCGTGGACCCATTTGAGGGCGTCGAGCGTCTTCAGCCCGGCCTCGACCCGACCCCGGCTCAGGTCGGCAACGGCCTGGCGGTACTGGTCGCGCTGACGCACGATGTCGGTCAATTCCGCCGAACAGAGGCCGGCTTCCTGTTCCAGAAGGCGCAAAGCCGAGCCCCGTTCCACGCTCCCGTGCTGGTAGCGGTCGCCGGAGAGGATCACGCGCGCGTTCTGCTGCTGTGCGATGTCAAACAGTTTCGCCATGGCGCGTGAGCCGATCTGACCCGCCTCGTCCACCAGAATGACACCGTCCTTCACGCCCGATTGCGTCTTCGGATTGACAAGCAGCATCGCCAGCGTGTCGGCAGCGATGAAGCCGGAGTCGCGCAACACGTCACGGGCGTCGGTGCTCGGGGCGAAGGCGTGCAGGTGCTGGCCGGCGGCTTCCGCCTGCGTCTTGAATTCCGTCAACATCGTCGTCTTGCCCGCACCGGCGACGCCACGGACCAGCATCACCCGGTTTTTGCTTGTCAGTAAGTGCCACAGCGCACGCTGCTGGCCGGCGTTGAACCGATCGGGCGCGGCGATCGTGTCGCGAGCAACGATCGGGTCGCATTGGTTCCGACCGGATTTGGCGAAGGCGAGCATCCGGCGCTCTTCGTCCAGTACGGCCGGCGATGTGACCATGCGACGACCCTGTTGCTCGCCGACGATCAGGTCGCTGCTCAGGCCGGCACCGAGAATGGTTCTCGGCGTCGCCCGGCCGAGAGCGTTATGCATTGCCGTGGTCAGGACGGCCCGTTCAGGTACGACGGCGGACCGTTCGAGATGATGGTTCGCGGCCTGCTCGATAGCGACATGTGCCACTTCCGAATCCGCCGCAAGCAAACGGGGATCGTGAATGCGCGCGGCCGCCTGTCGGACGGCATCTGATTCGTCGCCGGTCAGTCGGCCGGCCCAGAAGGTACGCAACTCGTCCATCGACAACTTCTTGTTCTTCTTGTCGCGTGTGGTCGCGCCGAGTTGGGCTTTTTCGTCGGGGTCGATGATGTCAAGCTTTTCGGCCAGGGCATCGATCAGCTGCGTGCGGCGGGAGAACTTCTGCTCAGTTTCCTCGCCAATGCCGCCGACACACCAACCCTTGGCCGTCCGTTCGACTGGCACGCCGAGTTCAGTGAGTCGAACCGCCAGTCGCCCGTGCATCACGGCGTTGAAGTAGTTGGCGTCGCGCTTGATCGTGCCGATCTGCAACGCCTTCCAACGGCCTTCCGCATTGTCCTTTGTAACGTTGAACAGGAAACAGTGGGCATGGAGTTGCGGGTCCGGAACACCGTCCACGGGGCGACTCGTGAGGTGTGTAAAGCGTCCCCACACCCCGTTGCCGGAAATTCGATCTGTATTCTGACCGCGGACCCTCACGCGAGTTTGAAGTTCGGATTCGATATCCGCCATCGTCGCGTCCACGGAGTCATTGAACGCTTCAAGAATTCGCTGATCGCCGCTAAGCGCATATAGCAGCGAGACGCTTTTCGGCACGCTGAACGAACAGTCCCAGCCGACGCGTCGCTGGTCGTTGTGGCGAGCGGTGAGCTGTCGACCGGTAGTCGGATCGATATTCTCGCAAAGCGCGTCCCAGTCTTTTTGTTCGATCGTGCCCGACAGGCCCAGCGCGTCAGCCGCCTTCCCGCGCCAGACCCCTTGGAGTTCCTGGCCCTCGGTAAAATAATCGGCCGTCGAGTAATACGACCGCGCGGCAGAGGATGACATTTGTTGCGTGATCCGAAGCATCGTCGAGCGTAACACGACACCGGTTGCCAAATCGTTAACGATTGTCAACGAATCGACGTGGTGTGATCGCTCACTCTGGATTTGCCGCCGGCCGTGGAAATCTTTCACGCTTTCTAGCTGATGCGAGGCCGTGCCGCCTCGCGCCCCCGCATGATCCCGACGACTCGCCACGAACGCGTGGGCTCGAATCTTAAGATTCCGCCGTCCGAATAACGGGGCAGCCTCTGCCGAGCGGCCCTAGAAACTGGCCCCGAGGACCAGGCCGCAACGATTGCAGCTGCTGATATCATTCGCACAGTCCGACCCCGTTTCGGTCGCGTTGATGTTGTAGACCGGCTTCGCGGGCGTGGTGTTCACGCAACTGGGAGTACCCGCAGCGCCAAGGCCGAAACTCTGCGAAGGCCCGCCGCCGTCACTGGAATAATTATCCGCCGCCCGCACGTTTCCGGTCAGCGGCAGGCCGTCGTCGAGTTTCACGTCGATGTTGTACGCATCGAGCGCTTTAAGGCCCGCAGCGCCGGCCATGTCGGGCCAGATCATGGCGGTGAGCCAATAGACGTGACGACCCGCAATCGCGCCGTTCGTCCAATACCCGATACTCGCAAGACTCGGGACAACCATGTCGGACATCAGCCACCACGCGGTGTTGTTGCCGATTTTGGTGGCGGGCGAGTTCACTCCGCCGACCGGGAAAAAGTTCGTCGAGGGTAGGACCAGGTTGAAGCTTCCGTCGATAAGCTTGGCTTTCGACAGATGAATCCAGAAATCTCCCAACTCGGTCCAAGTCGTGTCGGCGGCCTGCGTGCCGTTATACAGCTGCCCGCTATAGACCGCGGCGGTCAAACCGACCTGCCCGTCCCCGTCCCCGTTGGCCCCGAGGCCGAACGAGACCGCATTTTTGCAATCGCCGGGAAGACAGTTGAATTTGCCCCGGAACGTGTTGACGGCCGTGTCGAACTTTTCCTTTTGCGAAATCGTCGCGCGAAGATTCGCGGCGTTGATCAGGTCTTTCCCGGCGAGCACGCCGCCAATGATCAGGCCGATGATCACCAGCACGATGGAGAGTTCGATAAGCGTAAAGCCGGTTGTGTTCTTCATCCGGCGACCTTACCGATAAATCGTTAATCAATCGTAAACGTCCGCCCGGCCCAATTGGAGAGGTGCCGCTCGGCGTCGCAAGCTGAAGACAGTGGAGCCGCCGATGAGTGCCAGCAAGGGCGTGGTCGGCTCGGGCGCGGATTCGGTCCCAGCGGCGGCAATCGAAATATTGTCGATGCCAAGTCCTTGTGGGCTCGTCGTGCTGGTGCCGGAGCTGACCGAGTAGTTCCACGCCAGGTAGAATCGGTGATCGTTGGTGACGGCGTTCGCCGCCTCGAGCACGGCCGACAGGTCGAGGGTGCCTGTCACGTGGCTCGTCATGCCGGGCGGCGTGGCGAATGTGGCGTTGTCGGTGTCCGCCGCGAAGGACGTGAGAAACGTGCTCCCGGCCGAGGTGAAGTTGGTACCGTTCGTCGAGTAATACAACTGCATGCCGAAACCGGCCGCGTTCATGCCGTTATGGTACTTCTCGACGTCATACGCGACCGAAAAGGAACCGATGCCGGGTGCGGCTTGGAAATACCCGTAGAGGTTGCCGCTCTTGACCGCCGTGGAGGCCAGAAACCCGATAGCGCGATCCGTGGCGGTCGTCGCGTCCCCGGCCGCGAAATTGTAGATCCCGCCCCCAATGAAATTGTCGCTCCCGCCGCGTTGATCCGTTGCCGACAAGGCGGAGTCGTAGTGTCCGACGGTGCGTGCCGACGTCAGCTTGTCCGCCCGAAAGTCGCCGGGAAGCGGGGCGGTGGCCGACGTTCCGATATCGAATGACTCGGTCGCAGGACTGCTTGCGGTGATTGCCCTTTGCGCCAACGCGTCTGGCGCTGCGGCGAATAGCAGTGTTACGAACGCAATACAGACGTTCACCATGGAAAATATTGAGTGCGATGCAGATTTGGTTTGTTCCCCCGCAGGCATTGCAACAGCCTACGGATTCCCAACCGCTCGACAAGACACCGCACGCACTTAACGCGCGCTGACACTGCATGCCCACGGCATGCACGCCCCCGGACCTTTCCCAAAACAAAGACGTCAGCCTAGCAGCCCGTGCTCGCGGTCAAGGAACTACTCCGCGATTACGCGGAGCCTCTTCTCCGACGGTTCCTCCGTGACCGCTGCGCGCGGGCCGCTTTCAGCCGTCTCCCAAGACGGGAAAGGTCGAGGGATGGCAAGTGCCGTCCCGCACTGCACCACGCAGCGGCCTGTCTCTCGTGTTTTGGAGTACGCGTCATGTCTACAGTTTCCCCTTCCCGTTCCACTTCATTCGATGTGTATCAGGTCATCACCGATCAGGTGGTGACGATGCTCGATCAGGGCGTGGCCCCGTGGCGTTCGCCCATCTTAGGCCGTTCGTCGGCGGGTTATCCGAAGAACCTCAACACCGGCAAGGCGTATCGCGGGATCAATACGTTTCTGCTGGGGTTCACCGCGTATGCCAAGGGGTACGAATCGTCCTATTGGCTGACGTTCAATCAGGTCAAGGAACGCGGCGGGAACGTCAAGAAAGGCGAAAAATCGTCGATGGTTGTGTTCTGGAAACAGTACGAGACCAAGGACCGTCAAACCGGCGAAGATGTGAAGTTGCCGGTGCTGCGGTATTACAACGTGTTTAACGCACTCGCCCAATGTGACGGGATCGAGGTTCCCGATAAGGCGACGTATACGCCGACGGACTTCGTGCCGCTGGACGCTGCCGCGGCGATCGTGGCGGGTTACGCCGGCGGGCCCGTTGTTCATCATGGCGGGGCGTCCGCGTACTGGCGTTCGTCGACCGACGAAGTGCAGATCCCCGAACCGTCCCGCTTTGCGACCGGTGAGGAATACTATTCAACCCTGTTCCATGAACTGGCCCATTCGACCGGGCACTCCTCCCGGCTCGACCGGAAGCTCGACACCGCCCCCAATGCGTTCGGTTCGCTCGACTACGGTAAGGAAGAACTGATCGCGGAGATGACCGCGGCGTTCCTATCCGGCCACTGCGAAATTGCACCGATGACGCTGGCGAATCAGGCGGCCTATCTGGCCGGGTGGATCAAGACGATCAAGCAAGACAAGAAACTGATCGTCTCATCCGCCGGTGCGGCCCAGCGGGCGGCAGACTGGATTCTCGGCCAGCGGGGAACGTCCGGCGAATAGCTCGGCGGCTCAAAAGCTTAAACCGAATCGACACGGTCCCGACGAAACTCGTCCGAGCTTCGTCGGGGCTGTTGTTCGTGGAGCGTTACGATTCTTTAACTATTGGTGTGGCATGATGGCGTTCGCGCCGGAGGAATCCGGCGTTCCACGCAACAACTCAATGGGGGACCCATGCCACGTAAGAAAACCACCGCCGCAGCCGCGGCCCCGGCGGACACGCCGACTGAATCCACGAACGCGACACTCGAACCGTCGACGCAGGCCGCAGCCGAAACGGCGAACGAGACTGCCGCGACCGGTGGCCCGGTCGACGGCCCGGGCAAGAACTACGGTCCGCCGTACAAAGCCATCTTCACATCGGCGGAAAAAGAATTCGAACTCGGCGAGGATCGACGGTTCAAGCAGCGAGTTTTCACCTTCAAAGATCGGCCCGCCGACGATGTGATCGCCGCACTCAAAGAAAACGGCTTTACCTATCGCGCCGCCGAAAAAGCCTGGACCGTGCCGGCGACGGCCGAATCGCGGGTCGTGACCGACCGCCTCGCCCGACAGTTTGCGGGAGCAGAATCGTCCATGGGCCGCGGATGAGTCGCGGCCCTTCGGCCGGCCGGTGGCAGATGCGGTTC
>JAQGHK010000699.1 GCA_028288875.1 Phycisphaerales bacterium
TGCAGATTCAGCACCGCCTCGGCGGCGGTCACGATCGGATCATGCCCCGCATGCGGAAAGGCGCCATGACAGCCGGTACCGACGAACTTCGCGGTGAATGTGTCCGTCGCCGCGAGCACGGGCCCGCCGCGCGTGGAAACATGGCCGACCGGAAGGCCGGGCCAGCCGTGCAGGCCGAAGACCGCCTTGACGGCCGGGCCGAGCTTGGCCGACGCCTTGCCGTCGAGCACGCCGGCTTTGACCAGTCGCCCCGCCCCGCCGCCGCCTTCTTCGGCCGGCTGGAAAATCAGCTTCACGCAGACCGGAAGCGTGTCGGCGATACGCTTCAGGACGCCGGCCGTACCGAGCAGAATGGACGTGTGCCCGTCGTGCCCACAGGCGTGCATTTTGCCGGGGTGCGTGCTGGCGTACGGAACGCCGGTCTGCTCCATGATCGGCAAGGCGTCCATGTCCGCGCGCAGCGCGATGCACGGCTTGCTGGTGTCGCCGATGGTCGCGATCGTGGCCGTGGGCGCATCCGGAATGCCGGCGATGAATTCAATGCCCAGCCGCGTCAGTTCTTCGCGCACGACGGCCGCGGTTTCAAACTCTTCGTACAGCAATTCAGGGATGCGATGCAGGCGATGGCGAAGCTGCACGACGCGATCAACGTCGAACGTGGGAACGGTATCGGTCGACATGCAATCAAACTACCGCGAGAACCGCGGATCGGCCAGCGCGATGGCTCGCCGTTACGCTTCGGCCGTCTCGCTCGCGATGCGGCCGATGTTCAGGACGTTTCCATCGGGATCGCAGAGTTGGACGTAGGTCGTGCCGTCGTCGCCCTGCTGTACCCGGTTGTCGACGAGGACGCCTTTCGAGAGCAGATCGGCGGCCAGCGCACTAAACGCGTCGGCGGGTACGGCCAGATGAAAACCGGTGCTGCCGCCCGGCTTGCCGTCACCGCCGCCCATGCCTGGTTTGTAGAGCGCGACCGGCAGGCCGCCGGCATCGAACTGGGCCCAGCCGTATTCGTCGGCGACGAATTGCGGCTCCCACTTGAGCGTCTCGGCGTAGAACGCGGCGCTGCGCGTGATGTCCGAAACAGGAATCTTCAGAAGCGTCAGTTGGTAAACCAAATCTGCCATCAACAAATCCCCTAGAAGACGCAGTGCCCAACAACATCACACATCGCGGAACCCAATGATGCCCGCGGCTCGTTCCTTCACTTCCGCGGGCTTGCGAACGGGCGCGGCGGTCTTCGGCGGCAATGCCGTGCCAACCGCGAAGATGGCCAGCACTTCCCACCCGGTGGTGCCCAGGTGGAGAAACTGCTTCCAGGCGTCGTCATGGAAATCGGAAAACACGCGTCCGGCGTAACCGAGCGACGCCGCGGCCAGATGCATGCGCCGCGCGGCCAGCCCCGCTTCCAGATGGGCCAAGCGATACGCATCCGGGCCGGCTTCCAGCAGCAGCTTTCGCAGGTTGCCCACGATGGCGCAAATCGCAGAAGCATGTTCCAGCCCCTCGCGGCCGCGCGTCATGGGGCCGGTCTTGTCGGAGAAGTCGCCGTTCTCCAGGAAGCCCCAGTGATCCAGTTTCGGCTCGTGATACCAGAGGCCTGGCTCGTGGCCGGTGGCGTCCTGGGCGATCCAGAGTGGGCGAACGAATGCGGCATGATCGCCGTCCGGCCGCAGCGGAAAAAACGTGCCGGTGCGAAAGCCGGCGCCGGAGATCGCGCACAGCGCGTCGCGCCCGATAGGCCGGCGTGTGAACGAATCGGCCGGTCGGATGGTAGTCAGCACTTCGCGCAGCGGCTTGCTCGGCGGCTCGCGGCCACAGGGCATGGCGTCCATCGCGAGGTTCACGCCGACGGGGGATAGCTCGGTCAACGGCGCCCGAATCTCCCGCAATGGCTGGCCGCGCGTGCTGACGTCGCGGTGCACCTTGAGGACCAGAGGCTGCGGAATCGTACGGCCCGGCGAAGGGCGCGGCACGCCGGGCAGCGCGCCGGCGATGGCAGCACCGACGGGCATCGGCTCAGGCGACGAATCCGCCCAGACGACCATGGCCTGCACGGCCTCGGCGGTGGCGTCGTCGGCGTCTTCAGGCAGGCCGATGAGCTCGCGCATCGACGCCTCGTTCATCCGCAGGCGAGACATCGTCCGCAGGCCCAGGCCCGTGGCCGCCGCCACGCAGTCGGCCAGCATGTGACCGCCGTCGAGCAGCGCCGCGCGATACCCGCGCCGGCCCTGCAGGGCGTTGGCCGCCGAGAATACGGTGCTGACCAGCAGCGCACCGGGCACGGTCGCCAGGAAGTTCAGGTCCGGCCGGCCGCGGCGAAGCAGCGACAGCGTTTCCGGCCCGTCGCGCAGCTTGCGCAGCGCGAATTCGCTGGGGGCGAAGTGGTAAAGGCCGGGTTCCAGTCCGTCGATCGAGAAGGCCGCCACGTAGATTTCGCTGGCCCGAACTTCGCCCGGCCCCGGCTTCTGCCCGGCGGCCATGTAAAGCCAGCTCGACAGCGTGCGAATGTCCTGCGGCGGCGATTGCAGGCTCTCGGGCATCGCGTCGACGCCCTTGGTCAGGATCGTCAGCGTCGCCGTCGGCAGGTCCAGCAGCTTCGGCGAGAGCGCGGTCTTATCGAGATAATCGAACACGCGCGGCAGCGGACGCGGTGCGTTCGGTGGAGGCGGCGAGTCGCCGGTGAGCTTTGTCGCGAGGTGGTATTCCCAGACCCGGCCAGCGGCTTCGAGAATGTCTTGCGGCAACGACATGAACGGGCTGACCGACTCCTACCCCCACCCAATTCCACCGGCTAACTTAAAACAACTGATCCAACACGTCCGACATCGGCATCTGCACCGCCGTGAAGATCGGCGTATCCCGCTGGGTGAACTTGCTGCTCTCCTGCTCACGCAGCTCCATCACCAGGTCCAGGAAATCCTTCGGCTCATCGGTTTCAAACGCGACCACGAAGTCCTGATCGTCCAGGCCGAAGCTGTAGGTCGTGTTCAGTTTGACGCTTGGGTACTTATTTCCGACGCGGATGTGGCCGTCCATCAGTTCCTGGCGGCGTTCGAGCGGCAGCAGGTACCACTCGCGCGTCTTCACGAACGGGTAGACGAACAGGAACTTCCGCTTGCCCGGGATGATGTGCGTGCGACTTTCCTGAGTGTGGAACGGGTCGACCTTGTCGATGTACATGCTGCGCTTGGTCATTGCGACAAAGCTGTGTGGCGTGCTGAGGTAGCCGGCGAGGGCCGTCTTGTTCAGGGCGGCGGTCTGGGTCTGAAAGCAATCGGCGGTGCTGCCAATGCGCCACAGGAGAATGTCTGAATCCGACTTCAGGCCGGCGGTGCTGTAGCTCAGGCAGATTAGGCCCTCGACCGGCTTGGCGTAAGCGGCGATGAATTCCTCGCGGGCGGCGACTTTCTGCTCCGCGCTCAGGCGACGGAAGGCCGGGTCCAGCTTATAAAAGGCGAAGTTCACGAACTGCCGCTGAATGGCGGGACCGCCCGTTGCGGCGGGACGGCCACCCGGCTGACCTTGGGGAGCGGCGGGCGAACCCTGCGGGGCGGCGGACGGGGAAGATGGCGGTACAGCAGTCTGGCTCATGATGGCATCCTCTCGGCAATGATACGCGGTGTCCAACGAATCCTCGGCGGCTTGGCCGTTCTCGTCACAGCCCTCTGCACCTCCACGGTGCTGACGGGCTGCGCCGCAGACCCGCCCGCCCCGGCGGGCGCGACGAAAACGACTCTCTTCGTCCCCGGCGTCTTCGGCGACGGTGCCAATTACAACGGCCTGCGGAAGGCCATCGCCATTGACGGCTCAGCGGTGCACACCGTCACTTGGGGATTACCCAAACTCCTGTTCATCGGCAATTTCAGCGGCCAAGCCGTCCACGATGAGGCTGAAACCAAGCTCGCGGGCGTGATTGACGCTACGAAAGGCGAGATCGACCTCGTCGGCCACAGCGCCGGCTGCGGTGTCATTCTAGGTTCACTTGCCAAGTGTCACCGCAAGGTGAACCGCGTGGTGCTGATCGCCCCATCGGTGTCGCCGACCTACGACACCACGCCGGCCCTCGATCATGCCGATGTGATTCACTATTTCTCGTCCGAGCGGGACACGTTCTTCCTAAAATGGCGCTGCGGAACGTTCGGCACCTACGACCGCATCAAAACGCCGGCGGCGGGCTACGCAGGGTTCGCGGTGAAGGACCCGAAGTTGGTCGAACACCCCTACGACCCGGTCTGGGAGCGATACGGCAATGGCGGCGGCCACAGCGATGGCATCGGCGGCGACTTCGTGAAGGCGGTCGTCCTACCGCTTCTTCGCACAGGCGATCAGCCGCGGTGAATCGGGCGCGACGTCGCTGCCGTCGTAATCGCCGTAGAGGTATTCGACCGTGAAGCCATGCCGTTCCAGCAGCAGCGTCAGTTCACGTGGCATCATCCAGGTCATGTTAAACTTGCTCTCCTCGTGATGCAGTTCGCCGTCGGAATCCGCCCACGTGTAGTGGAACGTCATCTCCTGCAACTGCGGCCGCTCGGCGGAACGTTTCTCTTCGGTCGTGCGATGGACCGAACGATCGAATTCCGGCACGTAGAACGTGGCCGAATCGAAATGCGGGTGATGCGGCTCGCCGAGGATCGACAGGTCAGGGTTAAAAATATCGACCCAGAACCGCCCGCCCCGCTTCAGGTGGGCGTTCACGTTCGCCAGCAGCAAATCCTGATCGGCTAATGTGGTGAAGTTCAGCAGCGTGTTGAACAACAGCACGGCCCAGTCGAAGCGGTCGTCCGTCTTAAACGTCCGCACGTCGGCCTTCACGATGGGCAGCTGCTTTTCGGTGATGCCGACGCTATCGCACTTGCGGCGGGCGATGTGAAGCAAGTCTGCATCGACATCAACGCCCGTCACTTTGTGCCCGGCCTGCACCAAGGGAATTGCCGCGCGGGCGGTGCCACAGCAGAGTTCCAGGATCTTCGCCGGCCGCTTCGGCAAGTGAGCCATCAGGAACGGGACGTCGTTATCGAGCAGATCGTTCGACGAATACTCCGCGTCGTAATACGCCGCGATGGCTTGGTATCGGCCAATCTGTTTCAAAGGCTCGCCTCGACGCGTTGGCCGTCGTAGGCCAGCTTTACATTATGGGGCAGTCGCGCGTTGGTCTCCGCATGCGCGAGACCATGGGCAATGTGCGTGAACAATGTTTGCCTGGGCTTCAGCCGTTCGACCACGGCCAACGCTTGATCGATCGAAAAATGGGTTGGGTGTTCGTGCCAAGCGAGCGCGTCCAGCACGAGTACGTCGAGGTTTTCCAGCAGGCCGAAGCTGGCTTCAGGCATCGTGCTGACGTCGGTGCAGTAGGCCAAATTACCCACGCGGAAGCCGAGGACGTCCATCTTCCCGTGGATCATCGGGATCGGCGTCCAAGTCTGCCCTTCAATCTCGAACGGCCCGTCAATGAATCTTCGGATTAGATGCGGACGAAACACCTTGTCGGCCTTGTTCGGGGCGTTGAACGCATAGCCAAACGGTGCGGACAATGTCTCATGCGTCACCCTGTCGGCCCAGATATCGAGCGGCCCCTGGCGAATCGCGTTAAAGCGTCGGACGTCATCGAGCCCCATGATGTGATCGGCATGCGCGTGGGTGAGAACGACCGCATCAATCCAGTCCACCCGATTCGCCACGCACTGCAACCGAAGTTCCGGCGTGGTATCGACGAGAATCTTCTTCCCGCCGTAGCCGATCACCACGCTGCAACGCGTTCGCTTGTCGTGCGGATCGATACTGGAACAGACCGGGCAGTGACAACCGATCATCGGAACGCCGGCACTTGTGCCGGTGCCGAGGAAGAGCAGATCAACGCCGTTCATGATTAGGGTTATAGCAAACCGAGCTGAAGAAATTTAGCCGCAGATAAACGCAGATGGACGCGGATAAGACAAAACTATTTCTGATCCGCGTCCATCTGCGTTTATCTGCGGCCAACGATTACGACTTGGCGGCGACAGGCTTCCGCCGCGGGGCAGCCTTCTTCGGTGCGGCGGCCGGGGCGCGGTTGACGGTCAGATCCGGCAGCTTGCCGAAGCTTTCGATCTCGCGGCCGGTCAGCTTGGCACCCAGCTCAAAGCTCTTCTGCGTCCGGGCCTGCAGATCGGGCAGCAGCGTCTCGATGTACTTGATTTGCTCTTCGGTCAGCTTGTTCACCATCTTGGTGGCCCGGCATTTCGGGAAGCTGCTGCAACCGAGGAACGGGCCACGCTTGCTGTTGCGAAGCAGCATCGGGGCACCGTCTTTTTCGCACATGATTTCGGTCTTGATCGGCTCGACCTTCGGCGGCTGAGGCGCGCCGGCCTTATCGATCGGGACGATCATCGAGCAGCTGGGCTTGCCCTCTTCGTTTTTGATCGAGTAGCCGGTGCAGCTGAGGAAGTCGCCGAAGCGGCCTTGCCGCTTCATCATCGGACGGCCGCAGAGCGGGCAGTTGAACTCGCTGACTTCGCGGAGCATCGGCTTGCCGAACTCGTCCACGGGTTGCGTGAGCTTGATGTTCGGATCGCTGCTGGCGAGGAAGAACCCGCCGGCGCTGATGCGATAGACCAGTGGCGTGCCGGTCTTCTCATCGACGTACGGGCTGGCCGCCCCGCCGGCGTGTTCCAGCTTGCCGGGGGCTTCTTCGACGGCGATGTGGAACGGGCCGTAGAACTCTTTGATGATCTCGATCCAGTCCGCGTGCTCGTCTTCGATCGTATCGAGCTTGGCTTCCATGCCGGCCGTGAAGCCGATGTCCAGCACTACCGGGAAGGCCTGAATCAACTTCTCCGTGACGACGCGGCCGAGCATCGTCGGATGCAGGCGGCGCTCGACGGCCGTGACGTATTTACGGTCCTGGATCGTTGAAATAATCGACGCGTACGTGCTCGGGCGGCCGATGCCTTTGCTTTCCAGCTCCTTCACCAGGCTGGCTTCGTTAAAGCGGGCCGGCGGCTGGGTGAAGTGCTGCGTCGGGGCGAGGTCGATCGGGGCGACTTCGGTGCCTTCTTTCAGATCCGGCAGCAACTGGTCGTCGCTGCTGATGCCGGCGACTTTCATGAAGCCGTCGAAAACCAGTTTGCGGCCACCGGCGCGGAAGACGCATTCGCCGGCCTTGGTGTCGGCGGCGATCTGAACAGTCGTCTGATCGAACTCCGCCGGCGGCATCTGGCAGGCGACGAAGCGGTTGTAGATCAGGCGGTACAGCTTGGCGACATCGTCTGGCAAAACCGCGTCGGCCTTGGCAGGCGTGAAGGTGCAGTCGGTCGGGCGAATTGCTTCGTGGGCTTCCTGCGCGTTCTTGTTGCTGCTGCTGAAGAAGTTCGGCTTCTCCGGCACGTAACGGTCGCCGAACTCACTCTTCACAAAGCTGCGGGCCATGTTAATGGCGTCGCCGCTCAAATGCGTACTGTCGGTACGCATGTAGGTGATATGGCCGGCCTCGTACAGCATCTGGGCGACCTGCATCGTCCGCTTCGCACCGAAATACAGGCGTGTGCTGGCGGCCTGCTGCAGCGTGCTGGTGATGAACGGGCCAGGCGGACGGCTAGTGCTCCGCTTCTTTTCGATCGATTTCACCTTCAGCGGCGGCGCGTTCTCCAGCGCGCCTTCGAACCGAACTTGGTTCTGCTGCGGGCCCTTCGCGTCCTTGTCGTGGGTGACGTTTTCGTTCTTAACGACGTAACCCAGCGCCTCGGCCACGCTGCGGGCGAGCTCTTTATTGTCGGGTTCGAACTTCTTGCCACCGACTTCGATCAGGTCGGCATTGAAGCAACCGTGATCGGCCAGCCATTTGTCTTTTTCGTGCTTGAAGCGTTCGCCTTCTTCGGTGCCTTCGCAGTAGATGGCCCACTGCAGCGCCGTTTTCGGGGCGGCGGCGAGGTCGGCGGTGAAGATCGCGCCCATCTTCCAGTATTCACTGGGCATGAAGGCTTCGATTTCCTTCTCGCGCTCTACAATTAAGCGAACGGCGACGGACTGCACGCGGCCGGCGGACAGGCCGCGGGCGACCTTGCGCCAGAGCACCGGCGAAATTTCATAACCCACGATCCGGTCCAGCACCCGACGGGCCTGCTGGGCGTTCACGCGGTCCATATTTAATTGGTGTGGCGACGCGAAAGCCTTCTCAATCTCGGCCTTGGTGATGGCGTTGAACATCACGCGCTGGACCTGGTCGTCCTTGAGCTTGAGCGCTTCCTTCAAATGCCAAGCAATGGCTTCGCCTTCCCGGTCCAAGTCGGTTGCGAGCGAGACGAAGCTGGCTTCCTTGGCGAGTTTGCGCAACTCCACCATCAGCTTCTCTTTACCGCGTTCCTTAATGACCTCGTAGGTCGGCTGGAACGTCTTCATATCGATGGCGTTATTGCCCTTGGGCAGATCGCGGACGTGGCCCATGCTGGCCTTCACGATGTAGTCATCGCCAAGGTACTTATTGATCGTCTTGGCCTTGGCAGGCGATTCGACGATGACCAGGTGTTTGCCGGTGGATTTGGCCATAGCTTGCTAATCTAGTTGTACGACAGAACGGCCCGGCGGGATGACACGAACGGCCCCCGAACGGGCCGCGACAGTAGAAGAATCCCACGGGCAATGTCAAGCCGTTTTCACGGAGATTTGGCGCAAGGTGTTTTCTCGCAGACACTTAAAGAATGTCGAAACCTGCTCTTTTGGTCTTAGCGGCTAAGCTAATCTGGGCAATTTTACAATGGGACTGCCCGCCGGCCACCCCCGCCCGTCCGACGTAAGGCGGCGTCGCCGAAAGAGGCGGCCGAGCCGCTCCTATCCGAATGCCAGTTCCGCATACTGCCGGCGTTGCGGCATGGGCATCAGCCGGCGCTCGCTGAACACAATCTCGCTGCAACTCAGCAAGTTCATGCTATCCGCAGAGGCCAGCCACCCGTCGGCGCTGCGAACAAATTGCCGGTCTTCAAGCCATTGATACAGATCTAAGAAATCGGCCCGGGTTGAGTTTTGAATCCGGGTCCAGAGCTGGTTCAAATCGATCACTACGAAATACATCGCAAGTCCTCCTGTCGATCCATCGACGCACTACCGCTAATACACAGATTAGCGGTTTTTATTCGGCCTTTATGAACGCGATGTTTTGATTCATCGCGGTTCAGTTTCCCTGGCCTTAGGACGCCAACACCTCACTCGCCAAACGGTCCACTATTTCATCGGCGAACCGGCCGGTCCGGACCGCAAAGAAATAATCGGAGCCGGTGCTGCCGGTGATCCGATCGGGAAAGTTATCCTGGAACAGCTTGCTCGCCCCCGTTTGTCCGCTGGACAGTAGCTTGCCAGAGACAGCGGCAATCGTCCACCGGCTGAGGATTAAGCGCAATTTTCGTCGCGGTGTTAAACAAAGGCCGCCGCGCCGTCGAACAGCAGATCGTTTCCGTTGATAGCGTCCGTTCCGTTGCCGCCGACGACGTTAGAAATGTTCGTCACACTCGCCAAGCCAGCGGCGGCGGCGTTGCTTCGGACGGCGATGACGCCGCTGGTCCAATGCGAATAACGCCTCTTCGCTTAAGGCTGCGTGGTCGCAGCCGCACGCTGGCGGCGCTGGTAATCGATATTGCCGGCCAGGTATCGATCGGCGGCGGCTAGATCCCAGACGCGGACCGTGCCGTCCCGATAGCCGACGGCTAACCGCTTGCGCTCGGCGTTGCCGGGGATGAACCGCACCGTGACGGCTTCGCCGTCGTTAGTATCGTGCGTGACCAAGCTCTGACGCTCGGGCGGCTGGGCGCCTTTGGATGTTGGTTTCCGCACGTCCCAAAGTCGCCACTCGCCGTCGGTGGCAACGGATGCCAGCAGGTCGCCGGTGTCGTCGTAAGTCACTTCACTGACCAACTGATTGTGACCGATCAACGTCAACAGCGGCGACGCATGCGCTCGGACGGCAGCGGCGTCCCAGAGGTGAACATCGCGGTCCCAGTCGCCCGCGGCGACGATTCCTCCCTTGGGGCTGAAGTCCGGGCGATAGGCGGCCGTCGACCGCGTGCACTCGCCGAGCACGTGATAATCCACCATCGACCACGCCCGCATAATGGCCGTCCGATGCGTGGTGAACAGCGTCTGGCCATCTGGGCTGATCGTCGCCCCACGCACGTCGATGCCACAGCTGCCCTCACCAACCTGCTTCCAGTTCAAGCCGTCCTGCTTCCAGAACGTCACCCGCCCGTCGCCGAGACCAACCACCAGGGTTTTGCCATCCGGCGACAGATTGATCGTCCGCACCGGTGACTTCAATTCCGGCAGACTGTTCACGATCTGGCCACTCTTCAGGTCGTACGCCAGCGCGTGGCCGTCATCGCGCCCGACCCACAAGGCGCCTTTCGCGGGGTCAAACGCTACGCCGCGGGCGGGGTAACGGAGGGTCCAATCGGCGATGGTTTGCCAGGTTCCATCGGCCGCGTTGGTCCGCGCCGTGATTTGTCCGCTGTTCTGGATGGAGATCAGCATCGGCCCGTCCGCGGACTTCGTGACGACCAGTTCATCCACCGGCGTGTCCGACGCGCCCCGAAGCACCACCGGCCCCTCGGGCTGAACATCCCACAGATGGCAACCGCCGGCCGACGCCATCGTGACCAGCGTCCGCCCGCTATCGGTAAAGCGACACATCAGGCTTTCGCCATCGATATTCCGGGAGGATGCGAGATAAGGCGCGCTGCCCGTCACCTCAAACAATTGCGTCCGCCAGTAGCCGGTGACGGCGATCTGATGCCCGGTCGGATCGAACACGATATCTCGGGACGTCCCGTTCTTTGTCCGAATCGCAGTGATGGCCTCGCCATCGCTGGTGCGCCACAGGCGAATGAGCTGATCACTACCGCCACTGGCGATTGTCTGCCCGTCGGGGCTGAACACGACCGTTCGTCCGGCCGCCGTATGCCCGGCCAAGGGTGGGCCGGGGGTAAGATGCACTTTCGTCGATTCACGTTGAAGGGCCCAGAGCCGCATTGAGCCGTCGTTGTGAATCGACACCAAGCGTCTTTCGCTCGCGTCGATGCATACGTCGCGCACCGCCGTCGTGGCGACGCGAATGCGGTCAATCTTTTCGCCCGCAGGCGTGAAGAAATTGAGCCAGCCGTCGTCATCCCCCACCACAAGCAGGTTCGGCGTAACCGAAATTGAGGAGGTCGCTCTGCTGACAAGCGTCCGCGTGTGCCCGTCGGTCGTAGCGAGACAGGCCCCGCTGATGCCGGCCACGGCGAGCATCCGGTTGTCGCCCATGAACGCGGCCGCGCGGATTGGGCCGAGCTGCGTGTCGATTTCGCCAGCGGGCCGGCCGTCATTTGCCGTCCAGAGCCGGAGCATGCCTTCCGCGTCCGCCACGGCGATCAGGCCGTTGTCACTAACCGCGAGCGCGCGTGAATCATGTGACCTGGTATCGATCGCCATCCGCCCGCCGCTGCGGAGGTAGAGCCCGCGCAAGGCCCAGTGGGCATCCAGCGAATCGGGGTGAGCGAGATATTCGTCCCACAGCGGCCGCTCGGCATCGACCCACGCCCCGCTGGCACTGAGCAATCGACCTTCCCGGATGCGGCTGGCACTGAGGCGCTCGGCCAGCTCGGTCGTCAGCCCGTCCACGACGCGACGCGACGCCTGCTCGCGCCGGAGCGCTTCGGCCTCCGCATTCACCGCGCGAAGCTGCAGCGTTTGTGAGTGGTGAACGTAGATCGAAAGCACGACGCCGAGCAGCAGCATCGCCATCGTCACGACGGCCAAACTTCGGTAGCGAACGACCTGACGTGTCAGCGTATAGGTGATGGAATCGCGGCGGGCCTGGATCGGTTCACCCGCCATCGCGTGCCGCAGGTCTTCCGCGAGCTCGGCCGGCGACTGGTATCGGCGATCGGGCTCTTTTTCGAGCGCCTTGGCGACGATCGTCTCGACGTCGCCGCGGAACGCGCGTTCAATCGTCCCCAGGCGCGGCGGACGAGCGTCGGTGATGCGAACCGCCGCCTCGGCCAGCCCGCACCCGGTGAGATCAATCGGAAGGTGCCCGGCCAGCAGCTCAAAAAGAATGACGCCCAGCGCGTAGACATCGCCACGCGTATCGACATCGCAGCTGGCACCGAGCTGTTCGGGGCTCATGTAGGCGAGCGTGCCCAAAACGTAGCCGTGCTGGGTGAGCCGCGTGAGGGCCTCGGAGGGGTCCTCGCTCCGAAGGCGTGCGACGCCGAAATCCAGGACTTTCACAGTGGCCTCGCCGCGCGAGCCGCCGGTGACAAGCACATTGGCCGGCTTCAAGTCGCGATGGATCACGCCGCGTTGATGCGCGTGTTGCACGGCATCGCACATCTGGGCGACCAGCCCCATGACCAACTGCTGATCATTGCCGAACGCCCGGCAGAAGTCGGCGACATTCACGCCCTGCACGCGTTCCATCGCCAGGTACGGCACGTCAACCGTGCGACCGGCTTCGTCGGTCAACTGGGCGATGCCGGCGTCATACACCTGTGCAATGCCGGGGTGGCTCAGGCAGCCGTGCATTTCGGCCTCGCGCTCGAAGCGGCGAAGCACGTGATCACTCGCGGAATTTCGGCGGACTAGCTTCAGAGCGACATTGCGCCGGGGCTTGTCCTGCTCGGCCAGGAACACCATGGCCATGCCGCCCGAGCCGAGTTGACCGATGAGCGTGTATGGCCCCACCTTCTGGCCGATGGATGAAGCGCCCCATTCCTTGAGCAGCGAGCCGGCGATCGGATCACCGCGCTCACGCCGCAGTTCGCCGCAGTCCAGGAACGCCCCGCTGGAGGAGCCGTGGCCGGTGTCATTGGTATCACCGGCGCGATCGAGATGTTCGAGCAGGCTGCGGACTTCGGCGACCACTTCGGCGTCGCCATGACAGAGGCGCGTCAGATCATCGACGACAACGCCCGCCTCGCGCGCGGCCATGACCGCGGCGAATGCTTCGGATACTCGATCCAGCTCCGGCGCAATCATGGCTTGGTTGCGCTCCCGTCGCCGGCCAACTCGCGATGCAGCCAAGCCCGGGCGAACGCCCATTCCGTTTTGACCGTGGCCGGCGATACATCGATCGCGGCCGCGGTTTCCTCGACGCTCAAGCCGGCAAAGTATCGCAGCGAAACGATCTTCGCCTTCCGCGGGCTCACTTTTTCCAGCTTGGTCAGGGCTTCGTCCAAGGCGATCAAATCGGTTCCGTCGGCCATCGCAGCGGCGACTGGGAGTTCCTCGTTATAAGCTTCACGGTCGTGGCCGCCGCCGTGCTTCAGACGTTTATGGTGGCGGGCGCGTTCCACCAGGATGCGCCGCATCGCCAGTGCCGCCGCGCCGAAGAAATGGCCGCGGCCGTCCCATTGGGGCTTCTCGGGTTTGTCGTGCCCGACCACCCGCAGATAGGCCTCATGCACCAACGCGGTGGCTTCCAAGGTCATTCCCGCGCCACGGCCAGGCTCCTTCGCGAGCCGTGCCCGCGCCAGTTGGCGGAGCTCGGCGTACACCAATTTTAACAAATGATCACTGGCGTGATGATCGCCGCGCTCGACCGCGCTTAGGGCGAGCGTAATCTGATCCAGCGACGGGAGTTGCGAATCAAGCTCTGGCGGGTCCTCGGCCATTGGCGTTCCACCTTAACGGGTCAAGTTCGCTTTTTATTAAGCCGACCCGCAATTTTTTTCTAGCCCCTGCCCCGTTGGATGTCGCATGACACCTTGGGGCCCCTTCGCCAGTGTAAAAGGTTTGCTGCCATGCGGAAAGAGTCACTCGATCGGATCCGCCAGAGTGTGGCGGTCCTTTTGCCCCGGGCGCCCGACGCGACCCGCCTGTTTTACGACCGTCTGTTCACCATCGCCCCCGAGACGCGCGAACTGTTCAAATCCGACCCGGAAGTCCAGCGCCAGCACTTTTCAGCCGCACTGGCGGTGATTCTCAAGAACGTGACGATGCTGGACGTCCTTACCGAGCCGCTCCGCCAGCTCGGCAGCGGCCACGCCATGGTCGGGGTACGGCCCCACCATTATCCGATAGTCCGCGACGCCATGCTCCACGCCATGTCCGAAATCCTTGGATCCGACTGGACCCCCGAGCTAGCCGATGACTGGCGCGATGTTTTTGACACAGTCTCTCGCATCATGATGAGCGGCGGAACGCAAGTGCTTCGCCAGAAGTAACGTACGACTACACACCACCGCCGTTCCCGCCGCCATCATGTGGGCCAAGTTTTAGCCTTGAGGCGCGCCCCTCGCCGCGGCAGATTGTCGCGGATAACCAATTCCTAGCAAATTCGCCGGGGAATTGGCCTTCAGTTGTTAACACCCCCTCATG
>JAQGHK010000013.1 GCA_028288875.1 Phycisphaerales bacterium
CATTGCTCCAAAGACGGCTATCGGGGTTGAAGCCGTTCTTGAAGCCGAACGTGGCCGTGATCAGTTTCACATCGCCGATCGCTTTTTCGCGGATCAGCTTCAACAGTGCGTGCGTTTGTGGATGGCAGCGCCACATAAACGCTTCCATCAGCGTGCGGCCGGTCTGCTGGGCCGCGTCGACCATCGCCAGCACTTCGGCGTAATTCAGAGCGAAAGGCTTTTCGCACAGCACGTGCTTGCCGGCGCGAAGGGCCTTGATCGTCCATTCCGCGTGCATCGGGTGCGGCGTGGAAACGTAGATCGCATCCACTTCCGGATCGGCCAGCAGCGCGTCGTAGCAGGCGTGCTGATGAGCGGCGGGCACTTTGTACTTGTCGCCAAAGGTTTTGGCGGATTCGGCCGTGCGGCTGCCGATGGCGGTGAGCACGCCTGTCTTGCTGGCCGGCATATTTTCAGCCAGGCATCGCGCGATCGCACCGGTTCCGAGCAAGCCCCAACGTATTTTTTCGCTCATGTCGATTCCTCTTCCGACGATTCTCGAACAAACAGCCGGCCCGGCAAGGTCACCGCACCGACCACATTGTTGTATAGGCTGCCCGCGATGAAGCGAAGCGCGTCCAATGTCGGCTCGGCCTCGGGCTCTTTCATTTTCAGCATCGGAAACACCGCTACGAGTCGCAGCACGGCACTCACGGCAAAGATGATTTCGTAATACGTAACCGGTTTGGCCAGGCCCGCCTGCCAGCTCTGGCCCTGCAGTTTCTCGGCCACCGTGCCGAAGAACAGGCCGCCCAGGCAGCCGGCGATGTTGACGATTACGCTGTTGACGGCGGTGTAGGCGGTGCCGCCGGATTTGCCGTCCGGATCGGTGCCGCTGAGCTCAATCACGAGATTGAAGTTCGCGACATCGACGCCCGTCCACAGCACCGAGCCGATCATGGCCAGCACGTACGCCGTCCAGAGATGATGCGATTCCACCAGAATCCACCCCGCCCCCACCGGCACGAGGCCCAGCGTGGCGATCAGCATGGCCGGCTTCTTGCCGTAGCGGTCGATCGTGCGGCCCCAGACCGGCAGCACTAGGAGTTGGGCGAGGAGTGGTCCGACAAGCACGATCAACTGCACCTGCATGCTCTTAAGCTGCAATTGATCGACCAGATATTTATTGACGAACTGCGCCTGCCCCGCGACGGCGAACCACAGGATCGACGCGCCCAGGCTAAACCAAACAAAGCGGCGATTCCGCAACGGCCGGCCGAGGGTGCTGAGAATCGGTGCGGCAGACACTTTGCGGACCGCGTGCGGTACGCCGTGAAAGGTAGCGATATCCATCACGCCGAACAGAGCGGCCACGATGAAGATGCCGCTGCAGACGCGAATGAGCGTCGCCGCATCGGCCACGCGGTAGTGATCCAGCACCCAGCCAGAGACGAACGCCGCAATGATGGCGGAGGGGATGCCGAGCTGTCGCCGCCGCGCGAAGTATCGCCCGCGAACGCGGATCGGCACGATATCCGCCATCCAGCTATTCCACCCCGGACTGCCGACGGCCTGGCCGATATTGATGACGAAAATCAGCGACAGAAAGATCAGCACCGCCAGCACGGACCCGTGCTTACCCGCGTGCGTCAGCACCCACGGGGGCACGAGGGCCACGACGATCCAGAGCAGACGGTTCGGATAGAGCCCGAGGAAAAATAGGCGGCTGCGCTGGCCCGACCGGTCGGCCAGTACGCTGGCAGGCAAGGACAGCAACGCCGCCAGGAACGGCATCGCCGCGAGCAAGCCGAATTCAAAATTCGTCGTGCCGAGTTGGGTCGCGAACACAGTCAACGGCGCCCCGGCCAGGGCGTTCGCCCAGACGGCGCCGAACATCCACGCCATCGTTACCCGCCCCATCGCCCGACGACGGCCCTCCGGCGTGAGTGCGGCGATAGCGTCCAGTTCCTGCGGGGGTGAAACAGCATCCATGCGAAGCGGGGCATTGTAAGAATGCCCGGAAAAAGGAACAGAGCCCAGGTTTCAAGTTCAGACCCGGCAAAGTCCGATAAGCTTTTCATGTCCGACTCGATTTACCGCCTGCGGGCTTACGATGTGCTCACCCTCGTCGTGCTCGCCTTGCTCGCCACCGGCGTAATCATGGTGCAGTCGGCCTCGCTGGGCGTCAGCGGGCACTTTGGGTTCCGGCTGACCGATCTAGGGCAGAAGCAGTTGCTGTTCGCGTGCGTGGGCATCGTGGCGTATTTCTGCTGCAGTTGGATCGATTACGTTCGCCTGCTGCCCCGCCGTAAGTCGATTTTGACGGCCCCGCCGCTGTGGCTGCTGTTGATCGCCGGCGCTTGCTGTGCGGCCGTGCTGGTGCCGCATGTCGGGATTGAGCGCAACGGCGCCCGCCGCTGGCTGCCGCTGGGGATTACGAACTTTCAGCCGTCGGAATTGGCCAAGTGGTCGGTGGTGATTTTCCTGGCCTGGTGGCTGACGCATCGGCCGCTCGATCTGACGAAATTTCACAACTTGTTGCTCACGCTCATCCCTGTCGGCGGCATGTGCCTGCTGGTGGTGATTCAGGATTTCGGCACGGCCGCGCTCATCGCGTGCGTGGCGATCTCCATGCTGCTCGCCGGGCGGGTGAAGGTGTGGCACCTGAGCCTGATCGTTCCGCCGGTGATGGCGGCGGGCTTCTGGTTCGTGCGGCACAAGGAATATCGCTGGCGCCGGATGATCGCGTTCATGAACCCCTACGCCGCCCCGCAGGGCGAGGGCTATCACATGATCCAAAGCCTGCTCAGCTACGCCACCGGCGGCACCGAAGGCACCGGTTTGGGCGGCGGCATTCAGAAGCTGGGCTACCTCCCGGAAGACACGACGGATTTCATCTTCAGCACCATCTCCGAAGAAACCGGCCTGTTCGGCGCGTGCCTTGTGATCGCGCTCTACTTGCTGGTGCTGATCGTCGCCTGGCAGGCGATTAAGCCCGCCCGCGACAGCTTTGGCCGGTTGCTGGCGTTCGGCATCGCCGCGATGGTCGGCACGCAGGCCGTCATCAATATCGCGGTGGCTACCGTCAGCGTTCCGACAAAGGGCCTCAGCCTTCCCCTCATCAGCGCCGGCGGCAGCGGTCTTGTCATCACCTGCGCCGCCATGGGCATGCTGGCCAGCGTGCTCCGGCACCAGCATGCCGAAGACTTTGAACCCCTGCCGACCCGCCCGATCCGTCCGAAGAAGACGATCGATGAAGGCATGTGGTCGCAATGGACGACCGCCTGAAGAAGCTAGTGGCTGGTAGTTAATGGCTAGTGACTAAGCGCGGAACAGGGGCGCCGTCCTCCATTTCTTCAGCCATCAGCCATCAGCCACTAGCTACCAGCCACAACCCCTTCGCCCTGCCTATCATTGCCCGCATCTCTTGAAAGGGATATCGAGCAATGAGTAAACGCGGCGTGATGATTCAATATTTCGAATGGAACCTGCAGAACGACGGCACCCTGTGGAATGACGTCGTCGCGCAGGCGCAATCGCTCCGCGATGTCGGCATCACCGCCGTCTGGCTGCCGCCGCCGTACAAGGGCATGAACGGCAAGGACGACGTCGGCTACGGCGTGTACGACCTGTACGACCTCGGCGAGTTCGATCAAAAAGGCACCGTCCGCACCAAGTACGGCACGAAGGACGAGTATGTCGCGGCCGTCCAACATCTGCACGACGCCGGCCTGCACGTGTATATCGACACCGTGCTGAATCACCGCATGGGGGGCGACGAGACGGAAAAAGTAACCGTCCGCGAAGTCGACAATGACGACCGCAACCACGTCGTTAGCGAGCCGTACGAGATGTCGGCCTGGTCGAAGTACACCTTCGCCGGGCGCGGCGGGAAGTATTCGACGTTTCAATACACGAAGGATCACTTCAATGCCT
>JAQGHK010000029.1 GCA_028288875.1 Phycisphaerales bacterium
CTACAAGATCTACCGTTCGACGGACCGTCAGAATATCACGCTGAATGACACGTTGACCGATCCTGATGCCAGGGCGTAACGGGACGACGGCACGCAAAATAGTGGCAGTGGACTGATTAATGGCCTCACCTACTGGTATCGAGTCCGTCCGTACACCGATGGGAACGGTGCCTCCGCATCAACGGCCAAAGCGTCTGGCGTTCCGACTGCTGTCGTCACTCTTCCCGTTGGTGTCGAATCGGCGGCCGCCGTCGGGATCAGCAGCAGTTCGATATTGGTGTCCTGGAAAAGCTCTGTTGTCTATAGCGGAACCTTCAAGATAGAGCGGTCAGAGTTCGCCGACTTTCACGACAGTTCGGTTGTGGCCAATGGCCTTGACTACAGCACGCGCTCATTCACCGATACAGCGTTAGGGGCGAGCAAGGACTATTACTATCGCGTCACCGCGGTTACGGGAACAGCACCAACGCTGGCTGTTGTCATCGGCACAACGCTTCAGAGCGGGGCAACGCCGATCACAATTGCCGCGCCCAGCTCGGGTGATCTCTGGGCTAACACCGCCGGCGGCACCGCAGAAGGTGCTGACGGCGGCGACCCAATGGCTATGAGCTATAGCGGCGGTGGTGTTCGCTATTCGGACGGCCGTGAATTCTTCTCAACCACCGACCTGGACCCTGCCGAGAGCGGGATCGTTTCTGGGGTGACCCGCACTTGGAGCAGCGATCCAATTATCACCCAAGCGTCCACGCGATTTGGCCTTGGTAGTGGCTGGATGATGTCGCAGGTGCCGACCATATTGCGCCCTGACAGTGACACGATTGCAGTCGTCCAAGGCGGCCAAGCCGTTCAATGGTTCGACAAGAGCGGAGGGGCCTGGATCGCCCGCTACTTCGGCAAGGATTCTCTAACCGAGCAGAGCGGCGGCGCGCTGACGCTGAACGACACGCTCGGCAACAGCACATTGTTCAATTCGGCAGGCCGTGTTGACAAATGGACGGATGCCGGCGGCAACGAAACGTCGTATAGCTACGCAGACTCGGTGACCTACAAACCTAGCCAAATCGAGCGGCATCGAGGTACGACGGCGATAGGTACTGTGCTCGAGCGCCTTGTGTTCGGCTACACGAGCGGCAACTTGGTTAGCGTGGCGATGGGACGCCTGAAGCAAGACGGCACCACGTTCTCACAGATCCGTAGCGTGGAGTACGGCAACACGTCGAGTGTCACCACCGCTACCGTGAAGGACAAGAACGGCGTCGATGTTGATCGAAAATATTACAGTTACGCGTCGGACGGCCGCCTTATGATTGTCCTGGAAGGCGACTCATACGAGCGAGCGCTGCACGCGCTCGGAGCAGTTGCGAGTGCCGGAGCGACCGCGCTCTTGCCATATTCCAATCTCTACTTCCAATTCAACGCAGACGGTCAGCTTCTCACTGAGTTCATGCAGGGCTCAGGGGTATATCGCTATGCCTACGGTACCGCGTCTTCTTTGCCCGCAAGCAACCTGAATTCTTGGCTCGCAAAGACTACCGAGTACCTGCCCGACCCGACTCTATCGCTTTCTGCCCAACTGAGCGATACCACTGTCAGTGATAACAATCGAAACGTTGTTTATAGCAATCAGGCTGGCGAGGTGCTCGCAAAAACGTTCTTCGAGAGTGACGCGGCCACCCAAGGCTGGACGCGTGCGTACCAATACGATGCCAACGGTCAACTCGTGCTGTCGGCCGAACCGTCCGCCATTCAAGGGCTTCCGAATCCATCAGCATCGGGCGTGATCAACGGCGACATCGTGTCGCCGATCCTGCGGCCGCACAGCGGCATCGTCTACCTGAACAGCTACAACTCGACCGCTTCGCCGACTGCGCCGGGCTATTTGACTGG
Source organism: Phycisphaerales bacterium (assembly GCA_028288875.1). GTDB lineage: Bacteria > Planctomycetota > Phycisphaerae > Tepidisphaerales > Tepidisphaeraceae > RYN-431. The sequence goes on from JAQGHK010000029.1 coordinate 1,888, forward strand.
GACGGCAATTAGCAAGGGTGCGAGCGATAGCCCGATCAACCAATCCGCTTTCGCTTACGTTTCCCGGCCAAATTCTCCCGGGTGGGTGATTTCGTCCTCGGCACTCTACCAGTCAGACAGCGGCGACCCTGTCACCACTACTTTTGCGTACGGCTTCTATAGCGGCCATGCCCAAGTCAACTTCGTCGAAACGACTCTCCCCACGGTCTCTGCTGCTCAAAATGGCGACGGTCTGGTGACAAAGGAAGTTACCATTTATGACGCTTTCGGACGGCCCGTCTGGACGAGGGATGCGGATGGATATGTCGATTTCGTCCGTTACGACGATGCCACCGGTGCCGCAACGGAGTCCATTGTGGACGCCAATCCATCGACCGTCAGCAGCCCATCAGTTTCTGGACCAACGCGAACGGCCGGCGGCACGCCCTTAGCGTTATCAACCAAAATGGACGTCGATCAGCTCGGCCGCGTGACAGCTGTCACCGACCCGATGTTGCACCTCACCTCGACGGCATATGTCGACAGGACGGATTACAACACCGTCACGACAACGCTACCGAACACTACGTCATCGTCCGGCGCGTTGCCTCCGGTGACGATACTGCGGAATGACCGTGCCACCGGGCTCATTAGTACAATCCGTTTGACGGGGGGCGCATCCCCGACCATTACTGGCGTGTCTGTCGACGACATCAACCAACAAGGGCAGTTGGAAGCGCGGAACCGGTACGCCTCGGTGGACGGCGTTACTTATTCGGCGGGTTCCGGTATCGGCGGTTCAGGCACATTTTACCGCGATACCTTTAGCTATGACGGTCGCGGGCGCCGCGTCTATTCGTACGCCGGCCGTGATCTTGGCGGCACATCGCCAACAGTCACGCAGACTGATTACGACGCACTGGATCGACCAGTTGCGACATGGGTTGGGACTGATCCAACCGTGTCGCTCAATATGACCAAAGTCGCATCAATGCAGTACGACGGCGGGTTGGTTGGCAATGGCAATCTGACGAGCAGCACGCAGTATGTCGACGGTACCTCGTCGAACAACCGAGTTACGTTGAACGCCTATGACTGGCGGGACCGACTGGTTGCGAGCAAGAGCGGGGCCCAGTCTTCCGAAAGCGAAGACGTCAATCGGCCAGTCAGCTATGTTAAATATGACAATCTGGATCGTCCGCTGGCCACGTTCGTGTTCGATGGTGATACGGTCAATCTTGCCGATTCAAACAGCGACGGCGTGCCTGACATGCCTAGTGCAAGTCGGGCGCGATCGGCATCAATGAGTCAGTACGACCAGCGTGGTCGCGTCTTCCGGACAACGTCATTCGACGTAAGCCAGACAAGCGGCTTGTCTTCGAGCGGCTTGTATGGATACACCGATACGCAATTGCTGAATGCAAGCGACGCAACACTGGCTACCTTAAGCGGCTTAAGAACAAACATCTCTTTTGATTACCGCGACAACCCGGTCAAGTCCAAGGCTCCGGGCGGGTTAGTGACGAAGTACACTTATGACGGCGCTGGCCGCGTTATTCAGCAAGCTACGACCGACGGGGGCGGTGACGCCAGCCTGACCGACGCAAAAACCCTGGCGGACGATGTGGTGCTTGAGCAAGCAAACTTCGCCCTTGATGGCGACGGTAATCGCATTCTTGTCACCACCAGCCAACGACACCACGACGCCACGACGACTGGCGCGCTCGACGCGAACACGGCGCGAGTCAGCTTCATCGGCAACTGGTACGACGAAACCGACCGGCTTTATTCGACTGTCAATTGGGGCAACAACGCCGGTACCGCGATCACCACTCGCCCGGGAACTATCCCGAGCCGCAATGGCACCGCCGCAGCCAAGGGCTTTGACACATTGTTACGTCAGGATTCGGAATATGATGCAGCCGGACGGCCCTCCGTCGCGACTGACCCGCGGGGAATTAAAATACGCACCTACTACGACGCTTTAGATCGCACCATTCAACGCACTGAATCATATACAGGGGATCCGACGAAGCTGAAGCCATCCGACGATAGCACGCCAATCACTTACGACGAAAACCGCAAGACGGTCTACACGTACAACGGCTTCGATGAGGAAACCCGCGAAGAAACGGTTTCGTTCAAACCGGGCAACACCAGCACCAGCACACCGCCTTCGACGCAGACACAGGGCGAAACGATGATCTATGGCGTTGCCAAGAGTGGCAACTATGCCATCAACTCTTCGGCGTTATTGCTAAAGACTGTTTACGACACCGTTCCCGGCGAGACAGCGATTCCTGGCGGCGATGCTGAATTGCATGCCGGGTACAATGCATTGGGCGAATCCACGATCGGCGTTGGGCGTGACAGCACGACACACACGTACACGCGTGATGTGCTAGGGCGCAGCACGGTAGACGCGATCACGTCCGCCAATGCACAGAATTCTCCATGGGCCGATGCACGCGAGTTCGCTTACGATGTGTTCGGCCGACCGGTCAAAGCCGACATGATGAACGGGACGGCGGTGTTGAACCGCGTGACCCGGACATACGACGGCCTTGGACACCTCACCATTGAACTGCAAGATCATGACGGCGACGGCTCTGATCCGGGCCAGACCGTCACTTATGGGTACGACACGAACTACGGGTCGAATTACAGCCGCCAGCAGACGATCCAGTATCCGAATGGCCGTGTTGTCGAATCGTTCTACGATTACAACGGCGGAATCGATGGCGGCAACGCTTCATTCCACGCGGCGCTGAACAACCGCATCAGCCGGATTGGCTACATTTCGGACATCAATGACCCACGGTCTGAGCTAGGAAGCAATTCTGGCAATAAAGGGATAGAAGCTTACGACTATCTCGGGCTCAGCACCGTGGTCAGCCGTATCGGCCTGTACAACAACAACACGCCGTGGCAGAGCTTTATCGACTCACGTTACGGCGACGGGAGTGCCGGCAACAGCCAAATCTGGCGGGCGAGAAACGGGTTCCTGGGACATGACGATGCTGGAGCCAGCGACCCGTACACCGGCCTCGACCGTTTTGGCCGCTACCTTACCAACGGCTACGAAAGCGCAGAAGGCCGATATTTCGCCTACGACGCCGACGGCAACATGCTTTACAGCCGCGTGGCGGGCAGCAACCAGTACGATACGTGGAAGAGCCAACTCTTCTACGAATCAAACAGCAGCACTGTCATTCCCGCGGTCAATGCATACGACAAGCTCGGCCGCATGCAGGCCTACTATCGCGGAAAGCTGACCAGCACTGAATCCACAAACAGTGCGAACAGCATTTACGTTGACCAGAGTAGCTTGAACGCCGCTCCCGGTGTGCCCGTTCCCGCCCAATACCTAGCGGTCGAGACTTTTGGTCCTGATGAGAACGGTTACTATAAGACCGATGGCGCGTACTCCGAAATCTGGCGGGATCAGGTGTACCAGAAGCCGCTACCTCCTTCATCGACCCAGTACACGCTGCCGGAACCGCTAGACGAAAATCGGCGCGATCTGTTCGTGACCTTCGACGGGTGGGGGCAGCTTTTCGAGCAGGACGCCGCTTATCTTGCCATCACAGGTGGAACGGGCTACGCATACCAATATCCGTACGGCAAAGAGTATCATTATGATGCCTTCGGCCGGCGGATCGCGGAAGTGAACAAGAATCGGTTTTCCAGCAGCAACCCGGCCGAGGTGTTCACGACCGACCTTTATTACGACCAAGCCGGCAATGTGATCGAGGAAGACCAGACGCAGTTGCAGGACGGCACGACCGATTCGAATACGGCCCCCGTCGCACAATACGTGTTCTCGGCCGCAATGTCCGGAACGATGGTCGAGCGGGATTACAACACCGACATCGACCTGTTCGGCAGCGGAGCGTCTGGTGATGGCAAGTCCACGGGCGACATCGGCACCACCGGCTCGGGCCTCGACCAGCGCCTATCTGTCGAGCAAGACTTGGACGGCTCTGTCATTCGGATTTTCGATCCACAGAACGCCGGTGCATCGAGCACCTTCTTCGTATATTCGAACGATGGTCAAGTGACCGCCCAAAAGGCAAACGGTGAGCTTGGCTTGGCTCCGCCCGACGACTGGCGTTACCTGTGGCGAGGCGGCCGGGTGGGTCTGGACCAGCGGACGCCGGTCGATCATGACACTGGGGCAGATGTTAACCCACCTGACAGCTACCCATTTAGCGACCTGTTCGACGGCATTCTGCTGATGCCCGGCGGCGGTGTGTACGACACGGCGTCTGGTGCGCCGGTAGTGCCGGACGTGTACGCCTACTACAAGACCAGCGGCGGCACGACGGGCCTGGACGCCCACGAACTCAACAGCCGCACCGTCTTGGCCAATGGCTACGGCCCCTCAGCCGGCACCGACCCGCTGTGGTCGCCCTCGGCCTGGGACGTGCTGGCGAGCAATCCGGTAGTACAAGCGCTCAACCAAGCGTTCGCGCCGGACCTAGCATTCGCCTACACCTTCTTTGATGAGGCGACACGTCCGATTGCGGGAATTGCCCAAGCCGTTACGCATCCGGTCCAGACCTTCGGCGGAGCGGTTGACAGCACGTCGCGCTACATCGCCAAAGGAATGGCCGACCGCGGTGAAGAAGACTGGGGCTGGTGGTCTGCACTCGAAGGCTTGGCGTACGAAGTTGGCTCGGGCATCGGAGCTCGGCAAATGATGGAAGGTGCAAGCGGCTATGATCTGACGACGTATGACGCGTTGGACAATAACGAACGTATCGCGAGTGGGTTCGGCGGGCTGTCACAACTTGCGTTCCTAGGTTCGGGACTCGCTTCAACATATACGAACTTGCTACCGTACAGCACGTTTGAGTCCGCGCGTTATCTCGTATACGCAGATAGATTCGGTCAAATTTCGGAAACGGGTTTTGGCCGGCTCATCAGTGCTTTGGATCGAGGTCACCCAACGAGCGTTTTGTGGGAGCGTACGTTGCAAAAAATGGAATCCACAGGAATTCGAGTATTTGCTGAGACGCGGGAACCAGGCCGTATTGCAGCACTTTCGCGTAACAAGTTCTCTTATGATCCCGCGCAGTTGCGGATCATTGATGCGATGGAAGAAACGATCCACGTAAGCCAACTCAACCGCAGTTTAACATTCGCGGGATACAAAACTCGCGACTTGGAGATATTGGCTAAGCGGTCTCTTTTGCGTTTGGAAGGCCTGTCCCCTGAATTGAAGGCCGAACTCAAATTCGATATCCACAGAATTCGACGTGGTACTTACGGTGCTTCTTTCGAATGAGCGGGATGCATCTATGACTATAATTTTTGCAGAAAAGGTTGTTTACTTTGATAATCAAGCGGACATTGAAGGTGTCATAGTGACGGGCGACGGAAACGTTGATCGCCTTCGCAGCATCAACAATATGGATTGGGGACCTGCTGAAGCTGGTCACCTGCTGACAGGCGGCAGCTTAGAACTTTCAAGAAAGATGTCTATCGTACGGCCAGGCGTTTGGACAATAGATAATCCTTCGCAAAACCTTAAACATGGTGACTTCTTAACCGATTCGCCAGAAGTTATTTGGGTTAGGCGAGGAACACTTGTGATGGATGTCGTTCCTGTCTTGCCACTGATGACCACTGGCACGCGTTTTGCGATAAATTGCCATGCTGCGAATTCTGCGGGACTAGCCTTGGTTGTATGGGCTACAGACCGAATGCAAGTTTATGCTATCGCTCGAGCAGGTCGGATGCTTGATGCTGGGCCGGTTGTATTTTGGCCAGTAAGTCAGCAAAGGAATGCAGAGAATACAGGCGCTGGAACATTGGTTTTTGAAGAATAGCAAACGAGTATGTGAATGCGTTGATGTTTTGCTGCCCCGCCCGACGACTGGCGTTACCTGTGACGTGGCGGCCGGGTGGGCTTGGACCAGCGGACACCCGTCTTGGCCAACGGCCACAGCCCTTCAGCAGGCACCGACCCGCTATCACGCGTGAGGCGATACACGTGAGTTGTTGCGGTCTTACCGTTGAACGTCATTTCACCGCCGCGGCAAGGGTGTCTGCCAACCGATACCCCGCCAGAATCGCCCGCCGCTCGGCCGCGGACTTGGCGTCCTTCGTGTATCCATCCGGCAGGACAACGCCGTTCTTCTCCTGCCCACCCTTGAGCGTGCCGTTGATGTACGCCGTCGCCGATGCGACTTCGAACGACTCAAGGGCCCAATCGTTGGGCGTGGCATGCTTCTTCAGCTCCGGCAGCTTATCGCGTGTGAAGGCTGGCCGCAGCCGCAGCTCGGTCGCCGTGTTGGCGTTGTCCTGATACTTTGCCGACGAGCCGAGGAGTTCATCCCAGAACTTGTGCAGCGGGATCGTGCGCTTCGTGCCCACGCGGACGTAGGTGCTGTTGCCCCCGCGATCGCCGTCGGGCAACGCCGTCGTGTACAGCGAGCAGCAGTGCAGCGGCTGATGAAGATCGCCAACTAGGTGCGCGATCCAGCAGATGGCGATCGCTTTATCTTTCGGAACCGACCATTTCGCCGACAACACATCCGTCTGCTTGGCCAGCGCCGTTAACGCGTTCACTGGCTCGGGCGGCTTTCCCTTTAGGTTCTCGCCCTTGGCAATAATCGGGAAGTCGACGTAGTGCCAATCCGGGTGCGAATAACCGCCCTTTGCGTACCGCACGTCGTCCGGCCAGCGGGCGGCGGCCATGAACAGGGCACGGTCGAAGTTCTCGGCGGACGCGTCCACCTTCTTCGACAGCGTGTCGTAGGTCGGATGCTCGTGCAGGGTGGCCAGAACCTTCGCCAACTCCGCTGGGTGCTCCTTCTTCATCACGTCATAGGCGATCGCCCCGACAACGGTGTGGCCAGCAGCGGACCAGGCGCACACCCGTGATGACGAAAACAGGAGGGCAAAGACGATAGCTGTGGGGGTGACGAGACGGCGCATCTAGGCCGATCTTAGCACGCTGGATTGAGCCAGCTACGGTTGCAGGCGGACGGCGCGCGTTACCAATATGACCTATTTAGGTATGGGGTGTTCCACTATGCACCGCTTGTTGGGCATTGATACGGTTGATGATAATCTCGGCTATGAAATGCTCGATGAGATAAGTTTGGTTGATCCGACAATGCCGCCTCGTCAACAACTGGTGTTAGCCCAACTCTTAACCGGTGCGAGTGAGAAAGAAGTTGCCAAGCAGATCGGGATAAGCCGTCACACCGTCCACGCGTATGTAAAAGCGATCTACAAGCGTTTTGATGTGACGAGTCGCAGCCAACTGATCGTTAAGGTCTACGGGCTGCTGGTGGCTGATCTCAAATCGCGGATCAGGGATTGACCGGCCGTGCTGATTGTCCCCAATACCAGTCGGCCGGCACATCCCGACCGTCGCTCTTTGCAATTAAGCTGACATGTCCGTCGACCCATAGCACCTGCGATTGCTTTCCGTGTCGATAGTATTCGCGCAAGGGAGCGGTCGACCCAGGCACATAGTTTTCAGCGCCAACACCGCCGGGCCGCCATTCCTGAAGGTTTGAGGTGCCACCGAAAGCGCTCAGCATGTCGCCAGCTTCGTCTGGGTTACACGCGATATTGCCCTCAAGCCGTTGCTCAAAAGCGTCTTGGCAGAAGATCGTTTCGGATGGGTGCCGGAGTCGGCTGAGACGCTGCCAACGAGAGCTATATTTGCCACAAATGCAGAAGTTCACTCCGTAGTGGCCTGGAGTCGTTGGATCTACGTTGCCGTTTGCGGGGCTCATCACAAGCTCCGCCGGGCAGTTGAAAACTCTTCTAGCAGCGTCAAGGATGACCGGGCCTGCGTCCCCATTGACGCTGAAAATCGTCCTAGGTGCGAGGTAGGGAAGATACGCCACTCCCCAATACGCGTTCGCGCTGACGTTCGAAATGAGCTTTATTGGGGCTGTTGTGGTGGTCCATTGCCATCGATCCGGCGCCATGTGGAGAATGTCATTATAGTCATTCGTGTAGCAGCGGACTGCAAAGGCAATCTGCCGGAGGTTGGAGCCACACATCGTTGTTTTAGCCGCCGCGCGTGACTGACTCAGGGCGGGCAGCAAGATGCCGACGAGCAACGCGATGATCCCGACCACCACCATGAGCTCCACGAGCGTGAAGCCTAAATTCGATTGTTTATTAATCATTTGCATAAGCCAAACAAAAACCGTACGCTCTGCGCGCTATGGCAAAAGAATCTCACACGTATCGTTGCACGGCGGTTCCATCCGGATGCACCACTTTCGCGATCATGAACAATTACGACATTCTCGTTGATGAGCCGGCCCCGCAGTCATATACCTATCCCGACGGGCCATGCCAAGGTGCGATCTTCGAACTTAACGAGGAATCGGACTGACAGGCGCTTGCTGCAGGCCCTGTATAAGCGTTTCAAAAATCGGGAGGCGATTCCCGTCTCGGGCGGACGCGATGAGCGTTTCCGCCCGAGACGGGTCTTTCGATTTAACGGAAGCAATGTAGTTCGCAAGATACCATTGCAGCCAGGGTCGGGTGCTCAAATGTTTACTGAGCGACTGCGGAAACGAACTCGGCGACGATTTGCTCCACTGCAAGAACGCATATGCAAGCTTTGTTGTATCCGCCGCTGCGGCGCTTACGGTAGCGAGCACGTCGTTTGACTGACGAGCCGAAAGGCCACTCAGTTTATAGAATGCAGGGTCGCGAACGATCTTGTGCACAAAACCACCAGCATTCAATCTGTCTTGGGCACCGAGCAACAGTGCAGAGCGAATTAGCAGTTTCTGTTGCGTCGGATCAGTTGATGTTTTTGCAAATTCAAAGCTTGCGTTTGCTAGATTGTCCCACAAGCGCCCGCTTCCCCCCGTCCACCCTTGGTCGACTGTTGTTCGCAGGTTGATTGCGTTGCAAAAAGGCAAAGCAGTACTCAAGAGCACGTCGGGCCGGCCACCCCG
>JAQGHK010000061.1 GCA_028288875.1 Phycisphaerales bacterium
CAGTTGCGACAGGCTCTTGCCCGTCGCCGCCATCAATTGGAGGACGTACGCCATGCCGACCAAACTGTCGCGGCCGGGGACGACGCGGAGGTCGATCACGCCGCCGTTGCCTTCGCCGCCGGCGATCGCTTTTTCGCGGATCATGGTGTCGACGACGTTCGCTTCGCCGACGGGCGTGCGGATCACGCGACTCCCGGTCTTGGCGGCCACGTCGTCCAGCATGCGGCTGGTGCTCAGGTTCGTCACCGCGACGCCGGGCCGTTTGCTCAGCAGCCATTGGGCGACGAGGGCGAGGCTGTATTCCTCGCCGATGTACCGGCCGTTCTCGTCGATTAATGCGAGGCGATCGGCGTCCGGATCTTGCGCGAAGCCAACGGCCGCCTTCTGCCGTTTCACTTCGTCAGCCAGCTGCGTGAGGTTGGCTTCGGTCGGCTCGGGCTCGTGCGGGAACTGGCCGTTGGGCGTGTTGTTGATGTGAACGATGTTGCAGCCAAGCTTGCTCAGCAGGGTGTTCGTCGCGACACAGCCGGCGCCGTTGACGCTGTCGAGCACGACTTTGAACCGCTTGCTGCTGACGCCCAGCACGTCGATGTAGCTGAGGATGACCTTGGTGTGCAGCGCGTGCGTGTCGCCGTTGCGGCTGGGCGGGATCAGCTTTTCGACGCGCACGTAATCGGTCGCCTGCTCTTCATAGAGCTGCTTGATGACCTTCACATCGGCCGGCGGCGGAGCGACGCTGTCGCGGTTCAGCATCTTGATGCCGTTCCAGTTGATCGGGTTGTGGCTGGCGGTGATCACCATGCCGGCGTCGGCCTCGGTGTGCTTCACCATCATCGCCACGCCGGGCGTGGTAACGATGTCCAAGTCGATCGCTTCAATGCCGCTGGCGTGGAGAGCGCTCATGACGGCATCGCGCACGAATGGCCCGCTGGGTCGACCGTCGCGGCCGATGACGACGCGGAAATGTTTTCCATTTTTCGGCCCCAGTTTTTCAGGGCCGCCGCGCTTCAGCCACACGGCAAACGCCGCCGCCATCCGCATCGCGATTTGCGGCGTGAGGGTGCCGCCGATCGTGCCTCGCAAACCGCTCACGCCAATCATCAAAGCTTCCATCTCGAATCCTTTCGACGGCGGCATTGTCCGGGCGGGGCGATTCAACGCAACTATCCGCGGGTTGGGTCGAGGATGCGGGCGTATTCCGCCATCCAGGCGGTGGCGATGGTCGGCCAGGCGAAGGCCGTGCGGGCGAGCGTGCGGGAGCGGGCGGACCGGGCTTCATCGCGGGTCAGCGTGACATCGAGCGCTGCAGCCGTCGCGGCGACTTCGACCGGCGCCACGCGGCCGAGGTCGTGCTCGCGAATGAAATCGGCGAGGCCGACCTGATCGCTAACGACCACCGGCGTGCCGAGCGCCAGCGCCTCGGCGACGGAGATGCCGAAGTTTTCGTGCGCGCTGGGCGCGGCCAGCACATCGGCATCGGTCAATGCCTCCAGCTTGCTGGCCCCCGAAATCATGCCGACGAATTTCACGCGGGCCGTCACGCCGTGGGCGGCGATGAGCGATTCGATCTGCTGGCGATAAGTTCCCTCGTCCGGGCCGGCGATTACCAGGACCGCGTCGCGATGCTGCAGCGCGGCGAGCGCCGGGATTAGCGTTTCCAATCCTTTACCGCGCTGGATACGGCCAAGGAACAGCACCATCGGCACGTCGGAAGTCAGGCCGATCTGCTGGCGATAGCGGCCACGCGGGATATCGGCGCTCAGGAGTTCATCGCTCAGCCCAAAGCCCTTGATGAATACGGGCGGGCGGAGCTTCCAGCGCGCGACGTTCTCGGCCTCGAAATCGGTCGCGACGTTCAAAAGCGTCGCGTCGTTGAGGTCTCGCCGCAGAAAAGCTGCAAGGCATGCGCGCTTGAACAGGCCGTTGCGACGCATGTTCCAGCGGTCGAGCATGCCGTGCGGCGTCCAGACGTACGGCTTCTTGAGCTTGCGGGCGGCGACGGCGGAGAGGTGATTCACCGCATCCCACATCGCGTGAACATGGATCAGGTCTGCATCGGCCGCGGCTGCTTCGATCGACGGGCCCAGATCCGGATGCCGGTAGAACGGCCAGCGGGTCGGGCCGACGATGGTGACGTCGATGCCATCCGCCCGCAGTTCATCGGCCAGCTTGAAGGAAGAGGCGAACTTCCAGCAGCCGACGATGTGGGGTTTGTGGCCCAGCTTTGCTTGCGCGCGGACGAGTCCGCACAGCGCGCTGGTCGGCCCACCACTTTCGGGCTCAATGCCGGAGATGGTGTGAACGATTCGCATCAGCCGGCGTCGATTTCCCGATCGCGGATCGGCTTGGCCGGCGTGCCGACGCAGATCTTGCCGGCCGGCAGATCGGCGAACACGCTCGATCGCGCGCCGACGACCGCGCGGTCATTGATCGTCACGCCCGGCCCGACAAACACGTCGGCCGCGACCCACACATCGTTTCCGATTTTGATTGGCGCTCCGGTGAGGCCGAAGGTCGGATCGCGTGTGTCGTGCGAGGCCGTGCAAAGCGTTGAATCAAAACTCACCACCACGCGGTCGGCGATTTCGATCCCGTACACGTTGTAGAGATACACATTGCGATCGATGAACACGTGATCGCCGGCCTTGAGCATCCACGGTGCCCAGACGCGTACGGTGGGGTGCAGCCACGTGCTGCCGATTTTCGCGCCGAATAGTTTCAGTAGAAACCGACGCCAACCGCCGAACAGGCGCGGTGGCGTGAATCGGAACAACAGCACCCACACCCAGCCCCAGACCAGCCGGCCGATTTTGTTGCCGAGCGAGTGCGGGTTTTGAAAGTCCTGGTTGCGGCCTTTCATGATTTATCCGTTGCCGTAAACGCTCTCGGCGAGCTGGAACAGGCCGCGATAGAAGTTGGCCAGTCGCGGCACCTGCACGTGATCGGCGGCGGCATCGCGCGTGGCGGCGGCGGCGATCAGGCGGTCGTGCGAGAGATCGCTTTCGCGCTTGGTCAGCTTGTCGATGATCTTGCTGCGCATCGCACGGCTGGCGGCCTTCGCTTCGGCCGCGTGAATGCCG
>JAQGHK010000104.1 GCA_028288875.1 Phycisphaerales bacterium
TGTCGGCGGAAAAGTCGGCCGATCTTCACCTGCCGCCCCGCGAGTCACGTCGCGTTCATGCCGGGCCCCCGCCCGGCGTTGAATTCCCTTGCCAATGTTCGCACCGCCACTTAACTTGTCCAAACACCTCGGCCGCACCCGGATCGTTCGATGGCGAAGCCCCGCCGGCTTGGAATCCAGTCTGGAGTGATGTGTTGAAGACCCGCTCGATCCTGGCCGCGACCGCAGCCATGTGCGTGGCCGTGCCCTCCGTTCGCGCCAACCCCGTTTACGGCGGGCCGTCATACGACGCGACCACGTCCACCGGGTTTCTCGATCCGCAGTTGCCTACGCCCCCGGGCCTCAGCGCGGGGAACGGCGCCGCCGTTGGCAACGCCACCAAATACACCAACGGCACGTCCGTCGGACAACGCGCCGTCCGCTGGAACAACAGCAGTGCCGTCGCCGTCGAGTTGGGCAACCTCGGCACGGTCAGCGGCAGTACAACGAGCGTCGCTTACGCCATCAACTCCAATGGCATCGCCGTGGGCTACGCACGCAAGTCTTCCGCGGGCACGAACCTCGGCGAACGGGCCGTCCGCTGGGACGCCGGCGGCACGGCCGCCACCGAATTGGGCAACCTCGGCACCAACTACGGCGGCTACACGTCCGGCGCTGCAAACGCCCTCAACGCCGCCGGAATGGCCTTCGGCTACATGAGCAAGTACGACCCCGCCGCCGCATACATCGGGTATCGCGCCGTTCGCTGGGGCGCTGGCGGCACCGCCGCCACCGAGCTAGGCAATCTCGGCACCGATTCGTTCGGCCTGACGTCGAGCATCGTTTATGCCGCCAATAACGACGGCACCGCAGTCGGCATCGCGCAAAAATATGTCGCCGGCTCGGGCCGTGGTTTTCGTGCCGTCCGTTGGGACGCCGGCGGCACCGTCGCGACCGAACTGGGCAACCTCGGCACCAACGCCAGCGGGGTCGCGAGCAATTACGCCTACTCGGTGAACTCCGCCGGCGCTGCGGTCGGCCATGCCGAAAAGTACGCCGCCGACGGCGAGTACGTTGGCACTCGCGCCGTCCGTTGGGACGCCGGCGGCACCGCCGCCACCGAGCTGGACAGCCTCGGCACGGACGGTAGCGGCTTCACGGGGAACGACGCCTACGCCATCAACGCCGCGGGCACCGCCGTCGGTATCGCGACGAAGTACGTCGCCGGCACGTCCGTCGGCCAACGCGCCGTCCGCTGGAACGCCGGCGGCACCGCCGCCACGGAGTTGGGCAACCTCGGCACCGCCGCCGGCGGCAAGACGACGAGCGTGGCTTATGCCATCAATGCTGGCGGCACCACCGTCGGCTACGCGAACAAGTACACCGCCGGTACGCTCGTCGGTGCCCGCGCGGTCGCCTGGGGCGCGGATAGTGTCGCTTTCGACCTGAACGCCTTGCTCTCGCCCGCCGACGCGGCCTGCTGGACGTTCAACGAAGCCCGCGGAATTAGCGACACGAACTGGATCACCGGCCTCGGCAATTACGACCCCGATGGCTCGGCCGGCCCACTGGCGGCCTATAAGCGGACCTTTTTAATAAAGATCGGATTCGGCGGCGACGCCGATCTGAACGATAAAGTCGACTTCAACGACTTCCTTGTCCTGCAGAACAATTTCAATCGGACCGGCACTACGTTTTCGGAAGGCGACTTTAACTACGACAGCGTCACAGATTTTAATGACTTCCTGATCCTGCAAAACAGCTTTGGCACCGGCCTCGCGGGTGCCGGCGCAGTGGCGGTCACTAGTCAGGAAATCGCCGCGATGCAAGCGTTCGCGCTGACAGCCGCCGTGCCCGAGCCGGGCTCATTAGCGATCGGCATTTCAGTCGTATCCCTCGGCGTCGCCCGGCCGCGCCGGCGGCGATCGCAGGCGCGTTAGCGATGGCTGTCCGCAGGGCGCAGGCAAGCACGATTTCGCCAAAATGCGCCGCCCGGATCATTCCGCCGTCATAAACCGGCCGACGGGCTAGGGATTTCTACGCAACCCCTCCAGATCACCGCGATTTCTCTTTTCTTCCCTCAGGCCCGTGCTATCTTTCTCCTTGCGCTAACCCCGCCGCTGTCGTTCGCCGTAGCCTTGGAGAAATGCACCTGATGTCGGATTCTTATCGCTTTGTTGTTCGCCCCTGCGCGTCTGTCGTTTGGTCATTGACGCTCGCCCTGACGTCGATCAGCCAGGCCAACATTTTATTCGATAACACCAAGAGCGAGCAGGCCGGCAATGCGGATTGGGTGATCGATTCGGACGGCACCAGCGCGCAGCGCACGCCCACGCCCGCGCAGTCGGGCATTACCGCCGCCACCGCCGAAACCTACTGGAACGGCGGCATCAGCGCGTGGGGCGTCACGATGGTCAAACGCGGGCAGGCCGTTGAAACGCTGCCGGTGGGCACGGCCATCACCTTCGGCAGTACGACCAACGCGCAGGATCTGAGCCATTACAGCGTCTACGCCGTCACCGAGCCGAACAAATTGTTCACCGCCGCGGAAAAAACGGCGATCATCAACTTCGTCAAAAACGGCGGCAGCCTGTTCATGATCGCCGACCACGGCGGTGCCGATCGCGATAACGACGGCGTCGATGCCACCGACGCCTGGAACGACCTGATCTCCACTGCCAACACCGCGGCCAGCGGCGGGCCGGCGTTTAACTTCACGTTCAACGGGGATTCGGTCTCGCCCGCCACGCCCGGCGTCGACACCTCCGCCTCCAACCCGATCACCAACGGCGCGGCCGGCAGCGCGACGAACTTCTCCTACTCCAGCGGCTCACTGCTGACGATCGCCACCGGCGCGACCAATATCAAAGGCGCCGTCTGGTCCACCACGGCCAAGGCGAACACCACGGCGATGGTCGCCTACGGCACATACGGCCTGGGCAAGTTCGTGGCCGTCGGCGATTCCTCACCATTCGACGACGGCACCGGCGCATCGGGCGACACGCTGTACAACGGCTGGACCGGCGACGCCGCCGGTGCGAGCGACGCCACTCTCATCACCAACGCCTCCCTCTGGCTGGCAACCCAGAATGACCCGGCCGCGCTCTACTTCAATAGCACCGCCGGCGGCAGCCTTGCGACCGCGGGCAGCTACACGCCGACGTTGGCCGGCACACTGCCGTCGATGGTCACGCCCGGCGCGACCACCGACGTCTACTTCTCCGCAACGGCCGCCGGCAGTGCCGCACTATCGGCCGCGCTGCCCACCGCCCTGTCGGTCAACAGCCTGACGTTCGGCGCCGGGTTAGGCGGCGCGGTCACGATCAACGGCGCGGGCACGCTCACGGTTAAAGCCGCCGCCGGTGCCTATGCCGCGGGAAGCGGCATTGTGAAGCTTGCGGGCTCGGGCGCGACCACTCTCAATGCGCCCCTCGCCCTGGCAGCCAGCCAGAACTGGAAGAACAGTGCGGCCACCGCGCTGACCATCGCCGGCCCCATCGCCCTGGGCGCTAACACGCTGACGCTGGCCGGCACTGGCGCGACGGCCATCAACGGCATCATCAGCGGCACCGGCGGCTTAGCCATCATCGACGCCGGCGCACGCACGCTGGCCGCGGCCAACACCTACAGCGGCGCGACCACGCTCGCCGGCGGCACGCTCACCGCCGCGCCGGTGGCCTATGCCAATCTTCTAGGCAACGCCGGCGGCGTCGACGTGCAAAACGGCCGCCTCGTGCTGAACTACGCCGGCAGCTCCACTCCGGTCGCCCAGGTCAAAGCGTTGCTGGCCAGCGGCTACGCCCAAGCGACGCCGTTCGCGACCGGGCAACTTCGCTCTACGACGCTCGCCGCGGGCCGTACGCTGGGCTACAGCGACAGCGGTTCGGCCGTGACGATCCTGATCACGCTGCCCGGCGACGCGAACCTCGACGGCACCGTCGACTTCAACGACTTCCTCGCCCTGCAGAACAATTTCGGCCAGTCGGCCACGCGATTCGATCAAGGCAATTTCAACTACGACGGCGTGACCGACTTCAACGATTTCCTGGCTCTTCAAAACAACTTCGGCCAGAGCGTCACCGGCGCGACCGTCGCATTCAGCAATTTGCAGGTGGCGGCGATCCAGGCGTTCGGCCTGTCGGCCGCCGTGCCGGAGCCAGCAACGCTGGCGCTAGTCGGTATCGGTGCGATGGGCGGGCTGCTGGCCCGGCGTCGGCGGGCCTGACCGCAACGGATCCAGATCAGATGCAAATGAAGAACGCCGGCTTACGGGCCGGCGTTCTTCATTTGTATTTGACACCATCGCCGACGCGAGGTCGGCCGCTGGTTCAATCCGTTTTGGCTTCCTTGTGATCGACGCTCGTCGAGCCGTCCGGGTTTTTATAGACGGTGGTTTCCTTGTGCGTGCTGCCGCCGAACCAACCCGGCTTATCACTTTCGGTGTGCGAGACTTCGTGGGCGCAGCCGACATTGATGCCAGCGGCGGCGGTCATCGTGCCAAGAACCAGTAGCGAGTGAAGCAATCGTTTCATCGTTCCTCCGGGTCAAACCTTGCAACGTCAGCGGCCGGCGGCCGATGGCTTGCATGATGATCGTAGGAGTCGCGACCGACGCCCGGCCACGCCGCCTTATCGAATTATGCGGATTGCCGCCGGCTGGACTTGCGGGTTATTCGGAATCTGCGGCATGGCCATTATGGTTGGCCCCGGGCGCGGAGCGGGGTACCTTCGCGGGCACTGTGAACGAAGAATTTGTGAACGAAGACTTTGAATTCGCCCTCTCCGCCGATGCCCTGCGGCATTCCGAAAGCTTTAAATGGTCGCACTATCCGGCCGACGTGTTGCCGCTGTGGGTGGCGGACATGGATTTTGCCGTCGCGCCGTCGGTCTTGGAAAAGCTGCACGCGCGGCTGGATCAGTCGATTGGTTACGCACCGCACGCCGCCGATTGTGAATTCACCCGACTGCTGCGGGCCAAGCTGGAGCGGCAGGGCTTGGTCGATCTGCCGGCCAATGGGTGGATAAAGTATCTCGGCAACGTGGTCAGCGGGCTGTACGCCACTGTGATGGCGCTCACCGCGCCTAGCGATGAGGTCATCACCTTCACGCCCATCTACCCGCCCTTTCTGACGGCCATCACCGATCCAGGGCGCGTGGCGAAACACGTGGCGCTCGCCGCGACACCCAATGGCTATCAGATCGATTGGAAAGCGCTGGAAGCGGCGGTCACGCCGGCCACGCGGCTGGTGCTGCTGTGCAACCCGCACAACCCCACCGGCCGGGTGTGGACGCGCCAGGAGTTGACGCGATTGGCGGAGTTCGTGGAGCGGCATCGCCTCTGGATCATCACGGACGAACTGCACGCCGATCTCACGCTCGACGGCACGTTCACGCCGTTCACGGCCGTCGCCTCGCCGGCCGTTCGCGAGCGCACGCTTACCGTCACCGGCCCCTGCAAAGCGTACAACACCGCCGGGCTGGGCATCGGCGCGCTGATCAGCCACAGCACGACGCTGAACGCCCGCGTTGCCAAGAAAACGGTAGGCATCGCTGCTCATCCGTCCGCGTTGGCCGTGACGATGTGGCAGGCGACGTTGGAAGACGACGGCGCATGGCTAGCCGCCGTGCTGAAGCAGTTGCGGTCCAACCGGGACTATCTGGCCGCGTTCGTTCGAGAGAAGCTACCGGGCGTGAAGTATCTGGGTTCCGAAGCCACCTATCTGGCGTGGCTGGATTATCGCAGCCACCCGCGGGCGGCCGATATCCAGCAGTATCTGCTGAAGACCGCCAAAGTGGCGCTCAACCCCGGCCCGCATTTCGGGCCGGGGAATGAAGGGTTTGTCCGGCTGAATTTCGCAACAAGCCGAACAATTCTGGCTGAAGCATTGGATCGATTAGCCGCCGCGCATGTGCCAGTGGCGTAGGGGCGAGATACATCTCGCCCGTGAATGCCAGTACCGCCAACGGCAGCC
>JAQGHK010000116.1 GCA_028288875.1 Phycisphaerales bacterium
AACGTCCGCATCATCCGAATGACGGTGAATGAACAGCACCTGCTCCGGCGGAAGTCCCGAGACATCGGCCGGAACTTTTAATGCGGGCTGCAGCTGCGGGCCGTCGGCGACCTTGTCTTTCAATGCGGCAGCCAATCGCTGAATTTCCGCGTCACTGTCGGGGAAATTCTTCAGGCTCGGCGACCGCGTCGGCAACGCGCCGAAGACGGTCAATCCCTGATCGACGAACTTTGCAATCTTCGCCAGCACTTCCGGCCGCATGGTCTGGCTCGGCGGGAGCACCAGCAACCGGTAGCTCATTCCGTCCGGCAGGGTCAGCCGTCCGTTCTGAACGGTCGCGCGGGTCAGCAGCACCTCGGCGTTGATGTAATCAAAATCGTAGCCGGCGGGTAACGCGGGCTGCCGCAGGCCCGTCATCTTCGGTGCGTCTTCGCCGATGAAGTACGCCACGTCCGCCACGTGCAGGCCGTGCTGCAGCAGGTGCGTGCAGCGGCGTTGGTAGTCGAACCACGCCTTGGACATTTCAAACCAGGTCGTGTGCCGATTGAATTCAGATCCGAACCAGGCGCTCATGCCCGGCATGCGTTCGTCCGGCTGATGGATGTAAACGTGCAGCGTGAACTGGTTAATGCCTTGGCAGAACGCCCAGTCGCCGCGGGTTTTAAGATCACGCGGTGAATTGACGAAGGTCGGGCCGCCGGTGAATGCCTCGGCGAATACGGCGTTCTTCCCGTAGGTGTGAGCGGCCGAAGACGCATCACGCAACTCGACCGAGCCAAGCGAATTCAGCGAGCCTGCCGCGCCGCCACACCAGAACTCGCCGGCGACTTCATCCGTCGCGCCGCCGTACTTGAGGAACTCGCTGGGGAAGCCCCAGTGCCCATAATTTTCGAGCCAAAGCTTCAGGCCGTTTTTGCCGCAGATGTCTTTCAGACCGCCGACGTAATCTTCGGCGATTCGATCAGCCACCATGCGCCGCAGATCCCACAGGAAGCGATCGGATTGATCGACACTGCCGACTACGCGTCCCGTCATCGCTGGCAAATAGGGGAGCGGGTCGTACCCATAGCGTTTTTGAAAATCGGTCATAAAGCCGTCGGTCCAGTTCTGCGGGCCGCGTTCGTAGCTGTCGGCGACGACGTGTTTCCATGCCTTCCGTTCGCCTTCAGGAATCCGGCGCAGCAGTTCGCCGATATACGCGTTGAAGTGGGTCGCGACGTGCGTGCGATTCATCTTGTCGATTTCCAAGCCCGTGGCTTCCGGCGCGGCGGGGCTGTTCCGAGATCCCGTCGGCCGCATGCCGGCGCGTAGCACAACCCAATCGCCGGCCGGCACGTCCCAGTGAAGCGTTCCGTCGGCATCCATCTGTTTCGTGAGGTTCGCGACCGAGCCCGGCACGACGACCAGCGGCGGCTGATTCGGTTCGCTTCGCAACGGCCAGGAATAGAATTCGAAGGGCGGTTGCGGCTCTTCGTAGACTTTGCCGAGCTGCTTTTCTGGAAAGCGTTCCACCCGTGCCGCTGGCGAGACAACAACATCGCCGACCTCGCAGTCGCCGGAAAAAGCCAACTGAAAGAATCGGCCTCGCGTTGCCGGGAACGATTCAACAATCGGTGCCCGAGTCATCGGGCCGACCATCACGTCCAATCGGTGGCGGTCGACCACCATTTCTTTCACGGGGCGGTAGGTCTTTCCGTCGTTGGATACAGATAGCTCGGCCGTAACCGTAATTTCTTTGGTTGGCTGGATCGCCACGCTTCGAGCCGTGATCGACACGGGAAACTCGATGTCGATGGTTTTCGAATTGCGCGTTTGCTTCCCGGCATCGGACCGATCGCTCTCGGGAGCGGGGAAGGCCATCGCCGCGATGTCCTGAAACGTTCCTTCCGGGGCGGGCAGTTTTCCGTCGAAGCGCGACGGGCCGTGCAGGCGCATCTCCGGCAGGGCGACGTACCGCATCGACTGCTCGGGCTTCACCCACGGGCCGCCGGATTGGCTCCAACCGGGCGAATTGAAGACGCCGATATCCACGCCGATGCGACTCCCTTCGCGGATGGCGTGAACCATCGTGTCCCACCACGGGTCGCTGAGCGCCTTGAGATCCGGATTGGCCGGCAGGCCGCTCTGGGTGTTGATCATGCCGATGTACGCTTCGCCGATGCCGACGCGTTTCATCGCTTCAAGATCTTTGGTGATTCCTTCTTTGGTGATGTAGCCGTCGAGCCAGTACCAGTAGCAGCGCGGTTTGGTGGCTTCGGAGGGGGTGATGAAGCCTTGCTCCAGGTTATCGGCGCGTGCCAGGCCGGCGGGCGTAAGGATCGCAGCGAGAAGGACGCAGAGTGCGGCGCGTTTCATGCCGGCAGCGTATCGGCCTTTTTCTGCAAGCCATAACCGGCGGCGTTGCGATCGATGGTCGTTTGTTCCGGTGCGATCGGCGGATTAAGGTTCACGCGATGCTGGCGCCGAGGATCGCGTGATTCCACGCGACGAATATCACGCCGCCTCGCCGCGAACTCATGATTGACTCAATTCAGTACATCCGGGCTCGCCATATCGCGACGATGACCCCTGCGGGCGTCATCGAGGATGGTTGCATCGCGATCCAAAATGGCCGAATTTTAGCGGTCGGCCCGACGCGTGATCTCAATCCCCCCGCGACGGCGGCGTCCATCGACGGCCTGTTGACGCCCGGGCTGGTGAACGCCCACACGCATCTGGAACTCAGCGATCGCCTCCCCGGTGAGCGGCCGACGGAAGGTTTCGCCGGTTGGCTCGTCGGCATGCTGCAGCGCTCGCACACCGAAGCCAGCGAAATGGAAAAGCTGGTCGCCGAGGCGATCCGGATCGGTGTCGACCAGTGCCTTCGCTTTGGTGTCACCGCGGTTGGCGACATTTCGCGGCAGTGCCATCTGACTCGGCCGCTGCTGCGTGAGTCGCCGCTGCGCACCGTCAGCTTCGGCGAAGTGCAGGCGATGGCGCAGCGCCGCAACCTGCTGCAGGAGCGGACGGCGGTGGCGATCGATGATGCGCATTCGATCGATCAATTGCGCATCGGCATCACGCCGCACGCTCCATACTCGGTGGAGGCCGATGGGTATCGCTATTGTCTGGACCTCGCCCGGCAGCGGGGCCTTCCCTTGACAACGCATCTGGCCGAGTCCGCCGATGAGGCTCCGTTCCTCGCCGACCATTCAGGCGCACTGCGGCGATTATGGGACTGGATTGGCGCATTCGATGAGCAGGTGCCCACGTTCGACCGCGGCCCGATTGCTTACGCAGAGTCGTTGGGGCTGTTGGCGTATCCCTCGCTACTGGCGCACGTAAATTATTGCAGCGATTCCGATCTTGATTTGCTGGCCGCCGGGCAGGCCAGTGTGGTGTGGTGCCCGCGCACGCATGATTATTTTGGCCATCCGCCGCACCGTTGGCGGGCGATGCGCGAACGCGGCATTCGCGTTTGCGTGGGAACGGATAGCTGTGCGAGTTCGCCGGATTTGAACGTCGTGGATGACCTTCGGCTGGTCCGCCGGCAGAATCCGGACGTGTCGGCGAGTGAACTGTGGCCGCTGATTACGAGCGAGGCGGCGGACGCGCTGCGGTGGAATCGGGATGGCGACGAGCCAGCGATTGGCCGGCTGGCAATTGGAGCGGCTGCCGACTGGGTGGCGTGGCCGACACGGTCGAATGACCCGCTGGCCGAAGTGCTTGATGAATCAAAGATGCTGCCCACGCAAGTGCGGCCAGCCGAAGTTCCCTCTCCCGGTATTGCCGGGAGAGGGTAGGGTGAAGGCCTCAACTGGCAGGCTCCGAGCGTCGGGCCGGCGGAAGCGTCAAAGTCTTTCGCACGGCGCGTGGTGATTGGACGTTGGCTGCATTCGTCGGAAGCCCTCACCCTAACCCTCTCCCGGCAGTACCGGGAGAGGGAATCAGATGCCTTTCCCGAGGACGGATGGCGCGTGCAGTCCGATGCTACGTTCCGAAATCCGGCGGATGGCCGCCGCGGAGTTTGGCGGGTTCCGGATTGTTCGCGGCGTAGCTCGTCCAGAGCGCTTCGGCTTGCTGAACGCTGAGCGGTTTCGGTTCATTCACGCCCGGCGATAGCAGTGTCGCGGCGATTTGCGGCGTGGCCAGGTGCAGGGCGGCGGCGGCCGAGGAATCGGCGTGGCCGATCAGGGCAACGCCGCCATTGGCCGCGGCGTCGAACACGCGATAGCGGGCGGACAGGTCGTCGCGCGTGTAAGTCAGAATCACGCCATGGACCGGCGCGTTCGCCGCGATCCACTCGGCCTCCAGGGAATCGTGCGTTTCGATCACGAACCACTTGCACAGCCCCTCGTCGCGGAACCGCTGCAGGCGATGGAGCGGCCAGCCGACTTTCAGGTCGTTGGCCAGCAGATCGCGGACAACGACGAACTCAAAGGGCCAGCCGAGCATGGCGCGGCGCTCTCGCACGCGCTCGCCGCCGTGGCGATCGAGGTCGTCGGGGTGAAGAATCAGCCCGGTCCAATCGCCGGCCACGATGCTGCCGTCGGCCTGCTCGCGCCACACCGGCGCGACCGGCTTTTTGGTTCGGCCGAAGACTTTGGCGACGTTGCTCATAGCGACCCGCAGCCGTTAGATTTCGCGCGGGCAACCGCCGCCGCCACGGTGCGGTGAATGCGATTCGGCCGTGAGACCGTCTGCCAGATCATCTTTTCTTCGCCATAAGTCATCTCAACACAGCCTTTGCCCAAAATGCGTTCGCCGACGAAGGAATAGAAGTTGACGACGTTCACCTTACGCAGCGCGCACGACTGAATGTCCACCGCGAAAATGCCACTGACCCGGACCACGCGCAGGTCCGTGAGGATGTAATAGCGGCCCGTCCACACCACGACCGACCACATCACCCGTGCGGCGATCAAAAACAGGCCGAACTGAACTGACAGTGCCCGCGACAGTAGCGGCCGAGCGCCAAGGACGTGCAACACGGTCAGGATCAGCGCCGTCGCGACGGCGAAGCGAACCGAGTTTAGGAAGATGAACCAGCGCGACGGCTTAATGATCAGCTGAATGATCTCGCCTTGCGGGATGACATTGCCGGCCAGCAGCGTGGCCAGCGGCGACATCACGGCCAAATCGCCGGCGTCTGCCACGTCCGGGGTCGCGGTGGCGGGGGTGAGGAGCGAGGACCGCGTTTTCGCGTCGGCCTCGCAGCGAAGGAGGTTACTTCGCATAAATCGATTCTTTCAGCGTGCAGATGTCGGGCAGATTGCGGTACACGTTGTCGAAATCCAACCCGTAGCCGACGACGAATTCATCCGGGATATCAAAGCCGACGTAGTCGGCCTGCACCACGCGGGCGGTCTCGCGGTCTTTGCGGAGCAGCACACAGGTGCGGACGCTGGCGGCGCCGAGTTCCTGCAGGACGGGGACGACCAGTTTCAGGGTGCCGCCGCTATCGAGAATGTCGTCCACCAGCAGCACGTGGCGGCCGGCGACATCGCCGAGTTGCTTGGCGACGATGTTGCTCCCCTGGGTGCGCAACGCCGCACCGGGATAGCTGCTGACGGTCATCAGGTTGATCTTGAGCTTAGCGGGCATTTCGCGGATCAGGTCGGCGGTGA
>JAQGHK010000210.1 GCA_028288875.1 Phycisphaerales bacterium
CTAGACCGCTTTGTTGCGGCGTTTCAGGCTTCCGGGCGGTTTACATTAATGCAAGGAAAATCGAACGGCACTTCATTCGATCTCAACCACACTTATATGATTGAGAAGCGTGAGTTGATTGTGCGTGAAGCGTGGGAGATTGGCGTTAACGATCTCGACGTTGTCGGGCTGCATGCTGACGATGATCCTATGGTTCCTTCAGGCTCGCGGTCACCCCTACCGTACGAAGCTGTAATGCAACGCTTGAGAACCGCACCCTACTAAATTCGACGGTGTTAGCAGCCATCGACGAGCGATCCGAAGGTATCGCCACCGCTAGCTTCACTAGCCGGCAAAGACATACGTAGAACCCCCACCTGTACCTGTCTTCTTAATTTGCTCAGTCTTCAGCAGATCAGTTTTCCCGACTTTACCATGGCCAGCGCGACGCAACTCGTGGGCTAGCTTGATGGCCTTGATGCCAGACTTTCCTGCCGTGCGAATCAATTCTATTGCCTTGGCCAGACTAGCTTCAGAATCTGCCGCCTTATCCGCGGCTGATTTTCGACCTCGTTTCTTTCGAGGGGCAACCGAGGCCGCGTCTCCACCAGATCCCAGCTGTTCTAGAACAGAATGAAGGCGAGCCTGTTCACGTTTCAGGAAGCTGATCTCTTGGGCAATCGCGGCACGCGCGGCGGATAAGTGCGACATTTCGGAAATATATCGCTCTTCAGCGGCTGGGCCAATAGGCGCAAATTGGCCATCCGAATGCTGAGAGATCGAAGAGTTCCGGCTTTTATAGGTTGCTATCCCGTGTTACCGAGCAGGTACGGAGTATCTTCCCGGCAAATCGGCCGCGAAGAGGCCGGAATCCTTAAGTTTGGCGGCGGAATGGGATTGATGATAGCCAGTATGGCGGTTCTGCACTGTTCCGGCATCAGACCATTGCTGACTGCCAGAACCGCGGTGTTCATAATACATTTCGGGAAAGAAGTGATCTGTTCCAGATTCGTCCGCGGCCCCGCGCCATCTTTGGCCACGCCCGAACCTGCACGCTCAGAGGCTTCTTGGACCTCAGCCTGGTAGGCCTGACGCAATCGCTCTGCGACGGTCATTTTCATGACAAATGGCAAGAACAAGGCCTTCGCTTTGATTTTGAACGACTCGCACTGACCGCTACCCCACGTACGGTTTCCTTCGATCAGGCCCAGCTTTGACAGGGTTTCACGGACGACCTTGGCCATGCCACCAGGGCATCGGATACCGAAATGGCGGCACATGCCCATTATCGCGGTGACCGGGACGTCGCCATCAGACGTCAGAGCGTTCTTGGTGTAAGTGATTAACGCGATTGCCAAGACGTAGTAAGTCAGCTTACTGCCGTCGAATTTGCTGTGATATCGAATGTTTAGGTCTTCCAGCGCCTTTTTCGAGAGCTTGGACCGAATCAGTTTGTCGGCAGCCGGCGCATCGACTTCAAGGTCGAACCAACCCTCAGGAAGCTCGCCATCCTTCGACTTGCTTGCCAGCTTAACGCTGTGAGTACGGATCATCCACTTGATTATCGTGACGAAGTGCATTTCACGATCTTGGTCTCGCTCGCCTTTAGCTAGCCCGCTTGACGCATATATGGCGTCGGCGATATCGACCAGATCCTGCACCTGCTCCTCTTTAACTGTCGTGGGGTCATATTTGGTACCAAGCATTGACCGAATCGCCCGAGATGCACATAGGTTGAGGTTATGGTGCTTGTCACCTGTATCCTCGACAACCTTCTTCGCCACTGCCTTCAGCTTCGTTTGCTTGCGCTTACGAATCTTGGTCAGCTTCGCCTTGGCCACGGCGATGGTTGGCGCGGAACTGTAGTTCGGGGTCACATTGGCGAAGAGCATCGCTTTCGAATCAAGGACCAGTTGGGCTGACATGGCCAGCTTGCTGTTGCTCAGGTCAATATTGTGGGGCCGCCCGAGCAGATCGCGGGCTTCGTGGACGATCGCGTAAGCAGCGGAAATCGAGAACCGGCTTGCCGCCCAACATTGGACGCTGCCTTCTTTTCCGCACTTCGGCATCTTGATCTGGTCGCCACGGTTGCCATCCGGCATCCGGCGAGTTCCCTCATCATCTATCACCGGCGTGGAGAATCGGCCTTTGGTCTCGATGTCTGAGGCGAATCCTGCATCGGCAGCAAGAAGCCTAAGGGCTGCCTGCAGCAGGTCAATGGCCTTGTTCGTGCGCTCGCGGCGCTCATAGTTGATGGTGCCGTCTCTGAACGTCATGGGAGTGAGATCGAAGAACGCCCATCCCGAATGACCGCTCTTGCTGGGCTCGTCATAGAGACCCGGCAGCTTGGTGGCGATCCAGTTGACCAACGCCTTGGCATCGGTTTCGCCGTGCTTGGCGTCGGCATCGAACCGGACTGCAATCGTCTTGTCGGTGGCCGTGCGTATGGGCTTCATGAACAGCTCACGCCCAAAGTGACGACGTTCCGCGATCTCGCGCAGCTTGATTTTGGGCAGCCGGTTCCGCCAGTCCGCACCGGCGTTCAAGTGTTTCGCGATGATGTGGTTCGATTTCTGCTTGTCGTGGCGCCATGCGAAGTCGCACATATCGAAGTGCTTCTTCAACAGGGCGTAATACAGCTTGTCCTGCTTCGTATTCTTGATGCCGTGCAAGCTGGCCTTGGTCAGCTTCTTCGTGATCACCGGGATCTGATTGGCGGGCGGCTGGACTGGGCTGAATACAGCGGTCGGCTGCGGGATCGACGACACCGGACTCATGTCGATGAGCTTTTGGATCGTGGATTTGGGCGGCTTGCTTATCATGTCTCGTTGAAGGCAATAAAAAGCCCAGCCGGTAGCAGCGGCTGGGCAGGGTCGGTCTGGTCGCACCGGGAAAATTGTTGAGAGTCACTTATGACGACCTCAGTGCTAGGCCCACATCCCTGCTCGCGTGCTACCCGCGCTAGAGGGCAGCACGAACTGCATCTCCACTTCATTGTTCTGCTCGCCCGTCCAGAATTGCCCGATTGAGAACCCTATTTTTTTGACAACTGGGTATCCGATATTTTGGGACAGTTCCGGACTGCTCCTGAGTGTCGTCAAGATCGGAAAAGATCTTGCGGAAACCTGTAGAGGGTCGCAAATAGATGTGGCGACATGCCTGGAGTGTCTGGGCCAGATGAAGACGCGCGCCGGCACAGACCCCTGTTGTGATTTAGACGCAAGCCTTTTTGCGATCGTGCCGACACTCAAGGACCCAACAGGAGAAACCATGCTCAAAATTACCCAGCCCTTAAAGTGGCACGGCGGCAAAGGCTACCTCGCCTCACGCATTGCCGACCTGATGCCCACGCACCTCCATTACGTCGAAGCCTTCGCGGGCGGTCTTGCCGTGCTGCTGGCCAAGAGCCCTGACGGTGTTTCAGAAGTCGCCAACGATCTCGACGGCTGGCTCACGAACTTCTGGAAGGTGCTGGCCGAAGAAGCTCTCTTTACGCAGTTCGAACGCCGGTGCGAAGCAACGCCGTTTTCACACCAGATCTTCGACGAGTCGGTGGTCCGCACTTACGGGGTCCGGAGAAATGCCTCGCCATCTGTCGAGGATGCCTATTGGTTCTTCATCAGGTGCCGGATGTCTCTCGCGGGTCGGATGGACTCATTCGCTCCGCTGAGTCGTAACCGTGTGCGAAGGCGCATGAACGAGCAAGCATCGGCTTGGCTCAACGCCGTCGAGGGGCTGGCGGATGTGCATGCCCGGCTTAAGCGAGTGGTCATACTGAATGGCGATGCCAAGCAGGTTATCGCGCAGCAGGACGGGGCGAACACGCTCGTCTACGCGGACCCGCCTTATGTGCCGCAGACACGATCGGCTCGCGATGTCTACTCGCACGAGATGTCCATTGGCGACCATGCAAATCTGTTGGACGTTATTACGTCGCCGTCGCTGAAGTCAAAGGTTTTACTGTCGGGCTACGACAATGATCTGTACAGCGGCCGGCTCAAAGGCTGGGACCGCATCGAATTCGATATGGCGAATCACTCGGCTTCTGGTGAAACGAAGCGACGAATGGTCGAAGTGGTCTGGGCGAACTACGAACTTCATAGAGATCGGCTGGTCGTTGCCGCGTGACTTCATCTTTTGTGGCCATGTATGATGCCCGTTGGTGTATAAGATGTGACCGACCGTATCTTACCTAAAGGATGCTCTAGATCCGTGGCCCGCCGGTGCACGCGGTGCCAGAGTCGTCCTTGGCCGCGGTTGCTCAATGATCCGGATGCCGGCGTAGCAGCTGATCGGCCGCCATCGGCACCAGCCTCCATGCCCGCTTCTGCAACGTCTTCACGACCGACCTTGCGTCCGGCTTCTCGGACCGCGTGCGGGCATGCACGCCCGAGGGTTGAACCGGTAATGGCTGGCCAAGTACTCGTCGTTGACGTTCAGCACGCGTTCGCGTCCACGCAGGATGACGGTCTCAATCGTCTTAAGGTTATCGCACCAGACCTCACGGGCCACGGCACTGAACAAGTGCAGCCCGGTTGTCATGCCACTCAGCACCAAGGCACGACATCGACCCACCTCACTACGTCACGCAGCCGCTGAACAGCTGCCCGGTGCCCCGACAATCGACGCCGATCACTTGGCTGCCCGATTGGAAAGATCGACACTTTTATAGCCTCGGCACTGACAAGCTGATTGCGGCCGCAAAGGTGCTTGATCAGGCACATACCGCGATCACGCGCGAAGTATGGGATTCCGTTCGCCCTCTCCCACGGGATCAAGTGATGCTTTCCCTGATCAAAGCGGACGATTTTTCGAGACAGACGCACACCATCCGACCTAAACGTCGGAATCAACCAAGCCCCTCGGTTTACGACTGCTCCAGAGTGAGGTATCGCTTCGAAGACAAGACCGCAGAACACCCATGCACGTGTTTTTGAGATCAACAGCTGCATTAAATCCATGTCGGCCGAATGAATTGCTAGCTCCGGGAACACAATGAGATCGACACCACGCGGATCGATGTGTGTAGCGCGTGTCTCAATCGTTTGGGTGACGAGCTTTAGGACTGACGCCAGATGACGACGATGCCGGCGACGATACGCTGCGTCGTGTAAAGATGCGCCGTGAGCGTCAAAGTCTGTCATCTTGGGGAGAGCGGTTTGTACGAGCATTACTCTGAAGGGATCTGCCTTCTTCTTTTTAGGAAATCGTATCGGCACCTCATAGATGGGCAGGCTGCTTGCCTTACCGAAAATTCTCTCTGCTTGGAAAAGCACCGCGTCATCGGTCAAAAAATCGTACGACGGGCCAACACGTTCATAGTCGAGATATGTTTTCGCCATTCATGTTTCCGGCAAATCTGCCCGCCTTGAGACCTTTTGCGACATGCGGGCGCGGCTCAACCATCACCACGCGACGCCTTAAGTGCATTGATCATTACAATTCCGACGGTAACGCTGTCCTGCATGCATACGCCGAACATGACGACGCGTTAGCGTATTGCGATATACCGTACGTCCGAGAAACTCGCGCCGTCAAAAATCTGTACTCTATTAACTCGCCCGAACTGAAGCCGAGGATCACCGATGCATGCTGGACTCGTCCTAGGCCTTCACAGCGGCCGGTTAACTGTTGCTTTAAGTGCATATCGATCCGCTGCCTACGATCAGTGGTTAAATGCCTAGATCCACCGCAATTTCGACATCGCGAATCATGCGGCCAAGGAAAAGCGAGCATCGCCGTTCGGGGTGCGTCTGGCTTAGGCCGGCCTTGAGAGCTATTGCCGCGGCATGATGTCAATGTCGATATCCGCAGCTAGGTGAGTAGAACGCTCTAGTGGTTCAGCCAGCATCAATCGATGGATAAAGTTGATGCAGCTTCACGCGAGCGTCGGCGGTCGTGAACTGCCAGTCGGCCAGTCGGCACGCCGATGATCGGCGTTGCGGTGTTCGACCCAGCAGTCGACCTGTTCGGCCGGCGTGCGCTCCCGGGCGACCCTGCGGGACAGGCACTGTCGGCCCAGCACGCTCAGTTCGATCTCGGCCTTAATCAGCTAGCTGCCGTGCTTGGGCGTGTGGTGGATTTCCAGCCGATCGGCCAGCCGCCGGGCCTCGGCCGGAGCGAACGCCTCGTACAAGCTCGCGGCCGAGTGCGTGTTCAGCTGGTCCATCACCAGCACGACCTTCTCGGCGTCCCGGTACCGCCCGTCGAGCAGCGACCGCACGAACGTCGCCCACTCCAGCCGGCGGCGGTGGTCGGTCACCGCGACAGTCCTCCAGCGTCACGCGGTACTTCTTCATCGGGCCTCCTTGCCGGTGCCCGATCGTAGTCATCATGGCAGAATAGACGGAACACTAGAATGGTTTTCGGTCATAGGGTGTGAAATTAAGCGACGAGGCGCCGACATCCACTTAACATAAAACGCGTTAAACTCGTTGAATTAGAGAATAAATGAGACTTTCTCACCTTTAAAACAGTCCTGAAATTCAGTAGAGATGGTCGTTATGCATCCCGGCCAAGTGGTTTCTTTTATTTCCGTAGCATAAGAACAACGCCTCACTTTTCGTAACTTACTATTCAACAAGGGCTTCTCTTCATCACGCGCGCCCTTTCTAAATGAGATTGAAGTTTGACACCGCACCGCGGTGTTGCATTACATCTTGAGGCGACCGCAGCCTTAGCGGAAACAGCGATTGGTCAGCCTTCCGCGGCAAAATGCGTGCAGGAAGTAAGCGGCGACAACGTGACGACGCTCTATGCCGACCAAGCCTACCCCGGCCACGCCGTGGCCTGAGCCGCCAAAACGAACGGGGTGAAACTGGTGGTGGTCGGCATGAAGGAGGCACGCAAGGGATTTGTGCTCCTGCCCAAGCGTTGGGTCATCGAGCGGACGAACGCGTGGGCGGCCCGGTTCCGCCGCCTCGCCCACGATCACGAACGCCTGCCCGAAGTCCTGGCCGGCATGCACTACGCCGTATTCACGTTCCTCATGCTCGGACAACTTCTTCGCATCCTCAAAAGTGCCTAACAGGCTCTAAGCCGACGGCCGTGAGGGAGAACCGGCTCGAAGATTCATGGGCCGAGCCCAAGTGCCTTGTTTTGATCGCCAGCTCATGCTCGTCCACTTGAAGGCTGCGAACAGTCAGGCCGTCGTGTTCCGAGCAGTGCCATTGCAAGTTATCGGGCCGGCCCCGACCGCGCGAATCGGGACAATGCACTTGAATCACGCCGTCGTCCGTGCGGTACGGTTCAAAGAACGGGTGCTCCGGCTGTAGGTGCAGGTGTCCAGAGAGCCAGAATGTCGGCAACTTTCTGTTTCGCAGCCTGTCACGTATCGCCGGCGACAGTTCCATGTACGGTCGTCGCCCCGCCTCATAATAGCGCAACATCGCCAGGCGCGGATCGAACACGGGCAGATGGCAAAATAGAAGAAGCGGTACGTCGGATGACCCATCCAGTACGTCGCACAGCCATTGCTGGTGCTGGGGGCTCAACAAACCCTCGTCCTCTGACCCAAGGCCGTCCAGGCCGACTAGGCCAACTGCCAGATTGTCCCACCGCGCCGCGTCAAAACGCGACGGAAGCCCGTAAAAGCGTTCGAAACGGGCCATCTGCTCGTCCTGCACCGCGCGGGACGCACCGAGGAACTGCCGCCCGTAATCCGCCGTGCCTTCCTCGACCGGCGTGAAGTAGAACTCATGATTCCCATTTACCACGCTGTAGGGACGGCCTAATGCGGCGAGAAAAGCGTCAACGCGGGCGTACTCGCCCCGCGTGCCGTAGCAGGCGACCAGATCGCCCAGCAGCACGATCCAGTCATGCCGGTCCAGAAAGGCGCGGTCCTGCAGCAGCCGCTCGCACTGGTCGCTGCCGAAAGGGAGGTGCAGATCCGACAGCACGAGAATGCGGCGCGGCCTCGACGCTGACAGCGCTGCCACACGCACTGGAAATATGGTAGCGCTTATCAATTCAGCACGCGTGTCGATCAACTCACGCCCCTTTCCGCGGGCCGACCGGCGGCACTCGGATCAACCTGACCCGCAGAAACCGCGCAATGCCTGCCCAACTCGGAGAGGCAACTGGTGCCCTTGCACTAGGTCTATCTCTTCCGGTCAATGCGTTAACAGAACGCCGCAGCCGAGTAGCACATATTCAAGCGACGATGTAAGCGATAACACGATTGTGTCTGCGATCGGCACCGGTCTTGACCTAACGGCAAAGCTCTAGACCCATACCCTGGAAATATTCGGGAGGGCTCTTTGCCATGTATTAACAGCAGTCATCGCCGTGCCTCCGAAGAGGTTCACCAATCACGAACCTTGTCATCCCACGAGACGAATGCAGCGGTCTTTGCCACAGTGAGCGCGTCGATTCTCGCGATCATTCCTCGAATCGACACGTCCACTGGCAGCGGTGCTGTCGG